>NZ_JBHWIO010000066.1:5450-51498 GCF_042732075.1 Kitasatospora sp. NPDC059812 | reverse complement strand
TTGTGGACCTTGCGGGACATCGCCACGGATTCGTTCCACACCCAGCGGCACTTCCCCCACTCCGCTTCGAGCAGTGCGAGGGCGGTGGCCGACACGCGGAGCCGGTAGGTGTACCGGGCGTACCCGGCCTCACCGGCCGTCGCTGTCGTCATCATGAGCCGCAACCTAACAGCCCCCACCGACAACAGAAGAAAGCACAGGTCAGAACAGATGCGCAGAGAACTCCGCCGCTTCACGGCTCCGGGCCGAGGACCCATTCCTCCCCGGCCTGAAGGCCG
Source organism: Kitasatospora sp. NPDC059812 (assembly GCF_042732075.1). NCBI lineage: Bacteria > Bacillati > Actinomycetota > Actinomycetes > Kitasatosporales > Streptomycetaceae > Kitasatospora > Kitasatospora sp. NPDC059812. Next base: position 51,220 of record NZ_JBHWIO010000066.1, on the reverse strand, counting down.
GAGCCTCCTGGGAGAAATCAGGTGACGGTCTGGGCGATCAGCGGGGAGTGCCAGTCGACGAAAGCGGTTTCGGGGTGCTGCAACGCGGCGGAGTGGTCGGCCGTGGCCTGCCGCCACTTCTCCGGGAGGAACACGAGGGCGGTCAGCTGCTGACCGAGCGCCATGGCGGCGGCCAGCGGGGCGGTGGTGGCGAGCAGGCGTCCGGCGGTGCTGCTCGCGGTGATGCCGGTACGCACCCGCAGGCCGTACGCGGCGACGCCGACGGTCTCGCGGATGACGGCCAGTCGGCTGGCGCCGGCGGTGGAGTCGGCGTGGACCGCGGCGATCTCCTCGCCGCGCTCGGCCCGGTAGGCGGCGGGGTAGGCCCGCAGGGCCAGTCGCAGTCCTCGCAAGGCGGTGCCGGTGGTGGCGGTGGTGGCGGTGGCGGCGGTGTTCACGCGAGGGCCCCCCTGGCCGTCGGACGGGTGGTGCGCAGACGCCGGTCGGCCTCGGCCACTACCGCGCGCAGCCGGTCGGCCTCGGCGGCGAGGGTGTCCCGTCCTGCGTCGGCGAGTGCGTACGTCCGGCGGGCGCGGCCGTCGATCACCTCGTCGCGCTCGACCTCGATCAGCCCCTGCTGGAGCAGGCGGTCCAACGCGCTGTAGAGCGTGCTGGTGCGCATTTTGACCCGGCCGTCCGAGAGCGCGGCAACCTCTTGGATCAGGGCGTAGCCGTGCCGAGGCGCGTCGGCCAGTGCGGTGAGCAGAAGCAATGTGGGCTCCTGCATGGAGCGTAATGTCATGCGAATACATATACCGTTCATAGGCATATACCGTCTATGGGCCCATGTATCCGGCACGGGCGGATGCCTGAGCAACCGTTCGGCTCCGGAAGCCGTCATTTCACGGATGTCGGGGCACGACCGCCTCGCCTCAAGGACCCCGGGAGCTGGTCTCGTTGCAGCGGAAGAAGCCGTACTGGCAGCCGTACTGGTGGCGGCTGATGTTCCGTTCGGACACCACGCCGGAGTGGGAGCCGATGGATCGCGGACCACTCTCCCAGGTCTCGAACCACGCGCTGACGACGATGTCGATCGAGGCCTGGGCCGACGGCCTCCTGGAGGAGGCGCTCTACGAACTCGAAGACCTGCGCGGCGACCTGCGCGTCGAGTGCTACGAGGAGCCCGTCCTCACGGACGGCACTCCGCCGGTGTATTCGCGCCAGGGGCGGCTGCCGGGGAGGTGAGTCCGGGACGGGTTCGGCGCGGGAAGTCGGTGGGGCCGACTTCCCATGCCGTAGTCAGCGAACAGGGGTTGGGGTTGCGGTGGGCCTGGGGCCCGGGCGGGGATGGTGATGGGCGGTCAGGGGGTAGACCCAGGCGAGGAGCGCGAGGAGGAGGGCGAACGGGAGGAGGGTGTAGGCGGTCGCGGTGCCCGGGGTCACGTCAGGACGCATCGAGGGCGGCGGGGAGGTCGAGCTCGGCCCAGACGGTCTTCGCGTTGGGGCGGCGGGGGATGCTGCCCCAGCGGTCGGCGAGGGCGTCGATGAGAGTCAGGCCGCGCCCGGACTGGGAGTTGGGGGCGAGGACGGCGGGCAGAGCCGGGAAGCGGTCGCCCCGGCAGTCCGAGATCTCGATGCGCAAGGTTGTGCCCCGGCGCACGGTGGTGGTGAGGCAGAGGTGAAGCTCGAAGCCGCGCCCCGGAACGCGGCCATGGGTAGTCGCGTTAGCGGCGAGCTCCGCGACGATCAGGAGAGCCGAGTAGTACGGCTCGGTGTGGGACAAGTTCAGTCCCCAGGTGGCCAGTTGACGCCTGGCGATGCGCCGGCAGATGGCGGCGCCCTTGGGGGTGGCGGCGAGGGTGATGGTGTGACGGCGGGGGCTGTCGAGCGGGATGTCGGTCGTCATGGAAAAAATCGTGGCGCCCCGGACGTACGCTGACCACGGATTCGGCGAGCACTGAGAGTGCCTGTGCGGATGCGGAGGGTTGGCCTGTCGGCCGGCCCAGATCAATCGGTCGAAAGGGTGGGTGATTGTCGTGGGTGGCGTCGAGCGCACGGTCTTCGATGACGGCGAGACGGCGGAGAACTCCGACGGGGTCGCGGAGTTCTATGCGGCGGTGGGCAAGTTGATCAGGCTCTTCCGGGAGCGGGCCGGGCTGACCCAGCGCGAGCTGGCCGAGAAGCTCGGGTACAGCGAGGACCAGCTGGGAGCGGTCGAGCGCGGCAAGCGGACGCCGAGAATCGAGATCCTGACGAGGGCGGAGGAAGTCCTCAACGCGGGTGGCGCGTTGAGGATCATCGCCGACGACGTGATGAAGGCGAAGATCCGGATCACCACACGGCACCCTGCGTTCTCCAAGGCCTTCACGTTCGAGGAGGCGAAGGCTTTGGAGATCCACGACTACAGCACACTCGACATCCCTGGCTTGCTCCAAACCGAGGCACACGCTCGGGCGCTGTACGAAATGCGCAGGCCCTGGCTCTCCGTCGAACAGATCGACCAATGGGTGGCAGCCCGACTGGCGCGCCAGGAGATCCTCACTCGGTGGCCGCTTCCGCTCATGAGCTGGGTGATCGACGAAAGCGTCCTACGCCGGCCGCTCGGTGGATGGGATGTTCACCAGGAACAGCTTCGACACATCCTCAAGGTCTCGGAGATCCGAGGCCTGGAGATGCAGGTCATGCCCATCGGGAGTACGGAAAACGCCGGCATGGGCGGCCCGTTCACGCTGCTGACCCCGCCCGGACGCGCGCAGATCGCCTACGTGGAGGTCCAGCACGTCAACAGGTTGATCACGGACCCGGAGGAAGTCCGTAAGATGGCCGCACGGTACGGCACCCTCAGGGGGCAAGCGCTCAACATGAGGGAGTCCTTGGCCTTGATCGAGATGATCCTGGGAGAGCGGTGAGCATGGCCGAGCTGGCGTGGTTCAAGAGCAGCTATAGCGGCAACGAGGGCGCCAACTGCGTCGAGGTGGCGGGGACCCCCGGCGTCGTCCACGTGCGTGACTCGAAGGACAAGAGCGGCCCGCAGCTGGCCTTCGAGCCCGCCGCGTGGAAGGCGTTCGTCGGCTTCGCCGCGACCGCCGAGGTCTGAGCAGTCCCCCAACGGCCCACCGCTAGGCAGCGGTGGGCCGTTGGCGTACCGTCAGAAGGCATGGAACTCGTCTGGTTCAAGAGCAGCCACAGCACCAACGAAGGCGCCCAATGCGTCGAGATCGCGTGGCGCAAGAGCAGCTACAGCACCAACGAGGGTGCTGAATGCGTCGAGGTCGCCGAGACGACCGCCGCCGTCCACGTCCGTGACTCCAAGGACAAGGACGGCCCCCAACTCACCTTCTCCCCCGCCGCCTGGCAGGCCTTCGTCGACTTCGCCCCGACGGCCGCCTGACGGCCCGAGACTGCCAGGACCAGGAGCAGGACCAGGCCAGGCCTAGGGCGTGGCAGTACCCTCCTGCGCGTCGCCCTCGATTGCCCGGAGCGCGGCGACCGCGGCGGGCGCCACATTGGAGTTCACGGCCGCGCCGAGTGCGGCCAGCTCACGGATCACCGGCAGTGCGGGTGTCGCCGCCGGGCCGAACTGCCGCAACGCCGCCAGTGCCGAGCAGACGATCCCCCACTTCTCCGCCCGCACTGCCCGATCGAGTACCTCCTCGACCGCCCCGAGCGCTGCCGTGCCCCCGAGGTGCCCCAGCGCCTGCAGCGTCGAGTTCACCTCCGTTTCGATCCACTGCTGGTCCAGGTCGAAGCCGAGCAGCCGCTCGACCAGCCCGGGCACCAACTGCCCTGCCGCACCCGGAAGCCACTTCGCAGCCTGGACCGCCCGCCAGGCGTCGACCCCGCCGTCCAGCGCCACCAGCAGACTCGGCAGCGCCCGCTCGTCACCGAGACGTGCCAACGCGAGGACGGCCTCCTGATGGGCCCGGCGCAGATGGCGCTGCGGGGAGGCCCACGCCTGTGGTCCGTACTGCGCGTGCTGGGCAGCGACGAAGGCGGCCAGCACCGGGCGGGCCGGCTCGGGGACCGGATGGCAGGCGCCGAGGGCGGAGGCGGCCTCGGCGACGACCTCGGGGTACGGGTCCGCGAGTTGGGCGCCGATCAGCGCGACGAGCGGGCCGTGGCCAGCGCTCCGGGACCTGATGATCTCCGAGCCCATCCGCAGGGCGTCCAGCCGGGTACCGGGGTCGGCGCTGCGCAGCTGTTCCGCCAGCAGCATCGTGCGCTCGGACACCCGCGCGCCCAGAACCTCGTGGAAAGTGCGCAGCAGCCCGGTGACCGGTGAGTGGACCGTTGCGTGCCGGTCGAGGTCCTCGAACGCGGCGATGACCTCGACCGGTGCGCTGCCCGGCTCGATCGTGGGTGCCGGTGTCGCCGGGGTGGGGGTGAGCCACCAGTCGCCGGTCGGGGCCGTCTGTTCACGCAGCAGGGCGATCGCGGTGCGGGTCGCCTCCTGGGCGTGGAAGTCCGGTGTGCACCGGGCGTGCTGGATCAGGGCTGCCAGCCGGGTGGTCGGATCGAGCGCGGTGTCGTCGGCGAGGGAGGTGAGCCAGGCCGATGCGGACGCCAGCATGTCCGGCCGGGGCAGAGCCAGCTCGGCCATCGCCTCGACCAGCAGCAGCCGTTCGACCACCCCCGGTGCTGCGGGAAGCCGTTCCCGCAGCACCGCGGCAGCGCGTTCCGCATCGTCGACCAACAGCCCGAGCGCGGGTATCGCCGCCTGCCGCACCAGCCGGTCGGAATCCGTGGCGAACCCGATGAACGCCTCGGCCTGCTCCCGCATCAGCGCCGCGGCCTTGTAGTGGCCGGAGAAGTCCCAGCTGTTCTCCTCGGTCGCGCCGTACGCGAGCGCCGCGCTGCCGATGCCGACCAGCAGTTCGACCACCGCCGCCCGTAGGGGCGCGGCGGCGTCGCCGGCCAGCTCGAAGAGGAACGGCACGCTTGCGGCCGTGCACTGGTAGACATCGCCCTGATGGTGGACGGCGCCGTAGAACCTGTCGAGCGCGTTCCTGCGCTCCTCCTCGTCGGAGGAGGCGAGCGCGTGCAGCAGTCCGGGCACCTCCTCCGCGGTGCCGTAGGCGTGATGCATCTGCGACCAGTCGATGTCGTGGAGTCCGTCGAACATGACGAACATTCTGCCCGTCGCCACTGACCTCTGGGGGCGGGGCAGGGGGCGGGACCTGACCTCTGAAGACGGTCTCCAGCCGGCGGCGGCGTCCTTCGAGATGACGGCCTGGGCCTGCTGCGTCCGCGCACTCAACCGCTGGGCGAAGCTCCGCAGGGAGTCGGCGTTCCTCGCGCCTTGATGCGGGCGGGCCGCCTCCGTGGCGCCGGGACCCTTTCTGCCGTCCGTGCCGGTCAGGGGCGGGTGAAGGCCACCTCGGGGAAGTCCCGGCTGGGGCCGTTGAGCAACGGCTCGCAGGTTCCCTTGAGTTGGCGTTCGAAGAAGGCGCCGACATAGCTGGTGGTGATCGCGATCGACCGGGGAGCGTTCGGGATGGGCAGCACGCCGCTCTCGTTGACCAGGTAGTCCAGGTCGGTGAAGGTGTAGTGGTCGGCGCCGGCGACGGTGAGCCACCGCTTCCATCCGTCCAGGTTCGGCCAACTGCTGGTCCAGGACGGCACGATGTCCGGGCCGCTCGGGTCCGCGGCCGCGATCAGCAGGACCGGGCGGCCGCCGATGCCGGCCGCGGGAACCGGTGGCGTGATGGCGCCGTCGAGGTCGACACCGGCCAGCACGCGTCGGTCCGCGCCCATGGCGGCCAGGGTCGCATCGCCGCCGGCGGAGTGCCCGGACGGCGCGGCGCGGCTAGCATGACCGCATGGATCGAGATCAACGCTCACTCCACGCCTCGTCGTTCGGCGCGGCGGCGGCCGCGTACGCCGAGCACCGCCCGGACTACGCGCAGGACGCGGTGCGTTGGGCGCTCGAACCCGCTCCCGGCCCGCGCGTGCTCGACCTCGGCGCCGGAACCGGCAAGCTGACCGGCGTGCTGGCCGCGCTGGGTACCGAGGTCATCGCGGTCGAACCCGACCCGGCGATGCTGGCCGAGCTGCGCCGTTCGCTGCCGGAGGTCCGTGCCCTGTCAGGGAGCGCGGAGACGGTTCCGCTGCCGGACGCCTCCGTCGACGCCGTGGTCGCCGGCAACGCCATGCACTGGTTCGACATGGCCGTCGCGGGGCCCGAGATCGCCCGGGTCCTCGCCCCCGGCGGCGTCCTGGCCGGCCTGTGGAACGTGATGGACGACCAGGTCGCCTGGGTCGACGGGCTCGCACAGGTCAGCGGGGGCGAGGCCATCGGCCCGCGTGACACGCCCGCCGGCTGGCGCGCCGAGACGACCGGCATGCACCTTCCGAAGACCGGCGCGGCCGCCCAGTTCGGCTCGCCGGAGCAGGAGCAGTTCCCGCACGGGCAACTCCGCACCGCCGACTCCCTCGTCGCGACCCTCGCGACCCGCGCGGGCATGCTCGTCATGCCGGAGCAGGAGCGGGAGGCCAGACTCGGCCGGATCCGCGCGTTCCTCGCAGACCGGCCGGAGACCGCCCAAGGCGAGTTCACGCTCCCGATGCTGACCGCCGTGCTGCGCGTCCGGCGACTGGCCCCCGGCCCGGGGCCGGAGGCGCGGGGCTAGGGCCTATTTCGAAAGTCCTGGCCGCGAACGTGTAGCAGTCATGGACACCGCGCCGTCCGGGCACCCGGCATGCTTTCGGCCCGGATCTCACCGATGGACTCCGAGGCACGCCGGAATGAGGGTTCCACGTCACCGCGAGCACAACCGGTTCAATGCCGACCGGCTCTCATCGTCCGCAGCACGGCAGATCATCAACCGCTGGTCCGGATCTTGGAGTGGCATGAGTACTTCGAAGTTCACGGCGATCACACCTGCGTCCGGATGCCGCATCACCTTGTGTCCGCGGCCGTTGACCTTCACGTCTCCCTCGGCCCACAATCGCGCGAATTCCTCGTTACGGGTGGTGCATTCGGTGATGAGGTCGGTCAACGCCTGGTCCTCCGGGTGCGCGGCCCACGCTGCGCGCAGGTGGGCGATTCCCTCCCGCACGACGCGCTCGCGGTCGACATAGAACTCGCGTATTTCCGGGTGTACCAGGCACAGCCACATGGCATTGCGTTGCGACGGCGGCAGGGTGTCGAAATCCAGCAGCAGCCTCGCCATTTCGCCGTTCCAGGCCAGGATGTCGTAGCGGTGGTTCATCAGCACGGCCGGCAGCGGCGACAGGTCGGCGACCAGCCGGGCCAGCGGGGGTGCTGCAGTGGTGGCGGGCTTGTCGGCGTTGCGGGGGCGCTGCTGGGCCAGGTTGAAGAGGTAGGCGCGTTCGTCGGGGGCCAGACGCAGCGCCCGGGCCAACGCCTCCACCACGTTCGCCGAGGGCCGCAGTCCCCTGGCCTGTTCCAGCCGCACGATGTAGTCGATGCTGACCCCGGCCAGTTCGGCGACCTCTTCACGACGCAGCCCCGGGGTCCGCCGGGCCTGCTGACGCGACGGCAGGCCGAAGTCCTTCGGGTCGAGGCGCTCGCGCCGGGTCCGCAGGAACGCGGCCAGCTCCTTTGCCGTGTCCACGGTGCGGGTCATCATGTTCGATCCAACAGCCAGGGTAGGACTGGTGTTCCCAGGAACTTCTTTCCCTTATCCCCGACTCGCGGCGGTCACAGACTTGTTCTCGACAACGGATGACAAGCACAGGAGGACACGATGTCGCTCACCCTCGACACCTACCGGTTGCTGGGCCGCTCCGGGCTGCGGGTCTCACCGCTGGCGCTGGGCGCGGCGACCTTCGGCACCGAGTGGGGCTGGGGTGCCGAGCAGGACGAGGCGCGTAAGCTGTTCGACCTCTACGTCGAGCGCGGCGGCAACTTCGTCGACACCGCCAACACCTACACCAATGGCAGCTCCGAGCGCCTGCTGGGTGAATTCACCCGCGACAACCGCGAAAGCCTGGTGCTGGCAACGAAATACACCACGCTGCGCCGGCCCGGCGACCCGAATTCCGGGGGCCCTCACCGCAAGAGCCTGTTCGCGTCGGTGGAAGCCAGTCTGCGACAGCTGAATACGGACTACATCGATCTGCTCTACCTGCACGTGTGGGATTTCACGACACCGGTCGAGGAGATCCTGCGTGGCATGGACGATCTGGTCCGGCAGGGCAAGGTCTTGTACGTGGCGATCTCCAACGCCCCGGCCTGGCAGGTGTCGCGCATGCAGGCGATCGCCGACCTGCGCGGCTGGTCGCCGCTGGTCGCCCTGCAGATCGAATACAACCTGATCGAGCGTACCGGGGAACGTGACCTGATCCCGATGGCACGCGAGATGGGGTTGGGCGTGGTGCCGTACTCGCCACTTGCCGGCGGGGTGCTCACCGGCAAGTACAGCCGCGACGACCTGACCACGACGAACACCGCGGTCGACGACGGCACCCGTAAAAATTTCAATATCGCCAACGGCGGGCTCACCGAACACAACCTGGACATCGCTGATGTCGTGAAGGAGGTCGCCGCGGAGCTGGGCCGCACAACCGCCCAGGTCGGGCTGGCCTGGACCCTGCAGAACCCGGATGTGACGGCATCGCTCATCGGCGCCCGCACTCTCGCGCAGCTGGAGGACAATCTGGGTGCCCTGGAGGTCGACTTCACGGCCTCCCAACTGGCCCGCCTCGACGAGGCCAGCGCGATCGAACTCGGCTTCCCGCACGACCTGCTCGCCAGCGACAGGATGCGCACGGTGACCCACGGCGACCTGAAGGTCGAAACCCGCCGCTGATACCCGATCGAGCCCCGGGGCAGCACCCGGCCCGGGACTGGAGGCGCGGGGCTAGAGGCCCGCCTCCCAGAGCGCGCGCCGCACCGTGTGCAGGGCGGTGGCGGACTGCTCCCAGCCGTGCCACCAGAACAGGCCGCCGCCGTGGCTCGCCTCGGCGGCCAGCGCCGTCAGGTGCGCCCACGGCCCGGCCGGGAGGCCGAACTGCGGGCGGGCGGCCAGGCGTTCGGCCTGTTCGGCGGCGACCGGCACCATGCCGACCACCGGCAGCCGTGGGCCGCCGGGCGCGCGGCCGGGGACGGTGCCGGTGCCGGTGCCGGTGCCGATGCCGATGCCGATGCCGGTGAGCATCGGGTGCAGGGTGATCGGGTCGAGCAGCAGGGTCAGTTCGGCGGACGGCAGCGGCGCGGGGCCGTCGCGCCAGGTGAGGCGCCTGCCGGTGAACTCCGCATGGAGGAGGGGCTGTTCGTCGAGGGTGACGCCGTCCTCGGCCACCCTCAGCTCCGCGCCGCGGCCGCCCGGCAGCTGCACCCGGTAGCAGCCGTACAGATACGGCGGCACGGTCGATGCCGCCACGGCCTGGGCGTAGGGGACGGCGACGCCGTCCACCTCGAAGCCCGCCGGACCGACCACGACGGCGGCCGCCGTGGGCACGCCGCCGACCGTGACACGGACCCGCAGCGCCGGGCCGTCCTCGCCCGGCCCGACGGAGACGACCAGTTCGCGCCCGGCCTCGTCCGCCGCCCGGTAGTCGCCGACCAGGTCGGCGAGCGGCGGCACGTCGGGCAGGGCGTACTCGGCGAGCTGCACCGAGAACTCCGCCGCCGCCACCCGCCCGGCGGGCCACACCGCGCCGACCAGCCGGCGCCGCCCGTCCCGGCCGACCTCGGTACGCAGTTCGCCGCCGCAGTCGTTGCCGTCCTCGACCCGCCAGCGCAGCACACCGTGGTCGTGGCGCGGGGCGGTGATCCGCCGCCCGTTGACGTGGATCCGGTGCCGGGGCGGGTCGGTGGCGCGGCCCAGGACGTAGACGTCGAGGTCGCCGTCCGGCGTGCCGTAGAGGCCCGTCCACGGGTACAGGGCCTCGGCGAGGACGGTGTCCAGGTCGCGCCGGATGCTGCTCCCCCCGCCCGCGAGCCCGCCGCCCCCGAGCTCGCCGCCCCCGGGCCCGCCGTCGCGCACCGACCGGAGCAGCGCGCGCGCCTCGGACTTGCGGGTGAGCAGGGTGCGCAGCCGCCGCGCCGCCTCCGGGGTCGGCCGCCGGTAGCGGCCCTTGGCGGCGGCCTGCATGGCCGCGTCCTCGCGGCGGGCCAGCAGGGCGCGTTCGGCGTCGGCGAGATCCGGCGGCGCCCAAGACGCCACCGCCGCCTCGGGCTCCCGGACGAAGCGTTCGCGCAGGGCGCCGTCCTCCCCCAGGGCGAGGACGAAGCGGGCGGCGGGCGTGTCCTCCTGCCAGTGGTAGCCGCCGGGGACGTGGAAGTCCGTGAAGCCGTCGAGGGCGGCGAGTTCGCGCGGCCCGTACTCGTCGATGTTCCGGACCGGGCCGGTGGGCGGCCGCACGGTCTGGCCGGGTCGGATCAGGCCGAGCCGTTCGAGCATCCGCGGGTCGGCCGGGGCGGCGACGGCCGGTGGGAGGTACCAGGTGGAGGCGCTGGTGACGGTCCGCTGCACGGCCCGGTCCCGGAGCCCGGCGACGGTGTGCCGGTCGGTGACGGGGGCGGTGCCCCGGTAGCGGGCGCCGATGTAGTTGACCACGGGGTGGTCCGGGCCGTAGACCTCCTCCAGCCGGTCGACCAGGACGGGCAGCCGGTGGTTGAAGAACCCGGTGCGCTGGTAGCCGAGTTCGCCGACCAGCCCGACCTGCCAGAGCACCAGGTGCAGGCCCGGGTCGATCCGCCGGCCGCGGATCAGCAGGTCCGAGGCCTCGAAGGTCTGCATGCCGGGGCTGCTCGGGTCCACGCCGAGGTCGGCGCACAGGACGTCCAGCGCGCTGATCCCCGCGCGCATCACGGCCGCGTGGCCCTCGCGGCGGGCGATCCGGACGGCGCGGTGGCTGGAGAGGACGAACACACCCGGGTGGCCGTAGAAGACCGCCGCCACCCGCCGCCCGGCCCGGACGAAGTGCAGGATCGCCTCGGACATCTGCACGTACGTCAGATAGCGGTCCTTGGCGTCGTCGTAGAGGACGCCGAGGTCGTAGGAGTCGGGCCGCCAGGCCTTGATCCGCACCACCGTCACCGGGTCGGCGACGCAGTGGAGGACGTGGTCCGCCTCGCGGAGCAGCCGCTCGTCGGCGCGGGTGAACCCGGCCGCCTCGATGCCGGAGCCGAGCACGGTCAACTCGCCCTTGGGCGTGGCCGGTTCGGCCGTCTCGCCGTCCCGCTCGGGGCGGCGCGGCCCGGGGGTGGCGGCGATGGCCCGGGCCAGCTCCGCCCAGCGGTCCTCGTGCTCGCGGCGGGTCGGGAAGCGGTCGAAGGGGCGGCCGTACGGGCGGTTCGGGTCCATCGGGCGGCGTCAGTCGGTGTCGGCGGCGTCAGGCGACATCGACGGCGAAGTCCAGCTGGACGACCTGCGGCGGCGGGTCCATCAGGCCCGGGGCGTCCACCTCGAAGTCCATCTGGGTGATCTGCGGCGCGGGATCCGTCAGGATCGGGCTGGCCAGGTCGAAGTCCGTCCGGCCGACCTGGCGGAAGGGCCGGTCCGCGGCGGTGTCGGCGTCCAGCGCGAGATCGGCGTCCACGTCGATGTCGACGACGTCGAAGCCGAAGGCCAGGCTGCTTGCGGTCACGGTAGGCACTCGACAGTCACTCGTCCCTTCGGAGCCACGGGCGTTCGCGTGTTCATGCTACTGAACACCAGTTCGCGCCGACAGCCCCGCGGGTGCGGCTGCGGCCGGTCGGGATGGGGGCCGCAGAGGAACGCGGCCATCTCACCCGACACGTCGACGCCGAATGCCGACAGTCCCCAGCTGTCCGGGTGCGCCCCCCAGACCGGCCCGCACCCGACGTCCTGGTCAGGCACGGTCAGCGGGCCGACGCCCGGGCGGCGCGGGCGGCGCGCTGGGCCCGCCGGGCCCGCTGGGCGAAGACGTCCTCCCGGCGGTCGGCGGTCTGGCGCAGGACGCGCTTGCGGTCCCGGCCGGACAGCCGGTCGATGTACAACTGCCCGTTCAGGTGGTCGGTCTCGTGCTGGAGGCAGCGGGCGAAGTAGCCGGTCCCCTCGATGGTGACGGCGGCGCCGTACTGGTCGAAGCCGTGCACCACCACCTCGGCCGGGCGGGCGAGTTCGGTGCCGGCACCGGGGACGGAGAGGCAGCCTTCGGTGTCCTCGATCAGCCGGCGGCCGGGCTCGCGGGGCTCGACGACCGGGTTGAGCACGTGGCCGACATGCCGGACGCCCTGGTCGTCGCGGCAGTCGTAGACGAAGAGGCTCAGGTCCACGTCCACCTGGTTGGCCGCGAGCCCGCAGCCGTCGGCGACCTGCATGGTGGCGAACATGTCCTCGATGAGACGGGCCAGCCGCTCGCTGCCGTAGTCCTCCCCGGTCGCCGGGCGGCAGGTGCGGCGGAGGATGTCCTCCCCCACCTCGGTGATCCGCAGGACGGTCGGGCGTTCACGCGGTTCGGACATCGGCGCTCCCTCGTCGACACCGTCGACACGACGGCAAGGATGACGGCTTGTCATCGACTTTGCAAAGTAGCAGACTTTGCAAAGTGACCGAAGATGCCAAAGCCGCCGAGGAAACCAAAGGCCTCACCGCGCCCGCCACCGCCCCCCTCCCCCAGCACCCCGTACGCACCGCGATCCTCGGTCTCCTCGCCGAGAAGGCCGCCCTCACCTCCACCGAGGCCGCCGCCGCCACCGGGTACAGCTCCGGCCTGTGCTCCTTCCACCTACGGCAGCTGGCCCGCCACGGCCTCATCGAGGAGGCCCCCGCCACCGACGGCCGCGCCCGCCCCTGGCGGCTCCCGCAGCAGCCACACCAGACCCACCAGCCCGCCGCAGCAGACGAGTTCGGGGAACTCGCGCGCGGCCTGGAGGACGAGAGCTACCGGCGCTGGCTCGCCCGCCGCGACACGGCGCCGGCCGACTGGCGGCAGGACGAGGCGTTCAGCACCGTCCTCTACCTGACCCCCGCCGAACTGGCCGCCGTCGGCGAGGCCGTCCGCCAGGTGCTGGCCCGCTACCGCGACCGCGAGGCCGACCCGGCCGGCCGTCCTGCCGGCGCCCGCCCGGTCGCCGCCGTGGCCCGCCTCTTCCCGCTCCTCCCGGACGAGCACTGACGAGCACGGAGGAGCGCTGACGGGCACGGAGGAGCGCCGGAGTCCGCCGCCCGGCGCTTCGCGGTGATCCTCCTCCGCTCCCGAACCCAAGCAATGGTCAAGACCAAATGGTCGAGACCAATTTGGCGCCGCGTCAGAGACGGCACGCGGGCGGTGTCCAGGCGAGGGAGACAAACCCGCTGGCGCACCCGGCCCGCCGACCCGCAAGCTGGCCCGATGCGCGTCAACGGCCCCCTCTGCACCCGCCAGTCCCTCGCCGCCGACCTGCGGGGGGGGGGGGGGGGGGGCCCCCCGCCCCCCGGGGGGGGACAAACCCCCGAGGGACCACGCGCGGGGGGGAGCGGGGGGGGGGCCCCCCGCCGAGCCCGCCGACCCGCACGCTGGCCCGTTGCGCTTAAACGGCCCCCTCTCCACCCTACAGTCCCACGCCGCCTACATGCGTGCCGCCGGGGTCGAACCCGGCGGCACGCTGCTCGTGCACTCCTCGCTGCGCTCCCTCGGCTGGGTCTCCGGCGGGCCGGTCACCGTCGTCCAGGCCCTGCTCGACGCCCTCGGACCGACCGGCACCCTCGCCGTCCCCACCCACACCGGGGACAACTCCGACCCCGCCGGCTGGTCCAACCCGCCGGTCCCGGAAGCCTGGTGGCCCGACATCCGAGCGTCCTGGCCCGCGTACGACCCGCAGGTGAGCCCCACCCTGGGGATGGGCGCCATCCCCGAGGCCGTCCGGATCTGGCCCGGCGCCCGGCGCAGCGCCCACCCGCAGACCTCCTTCGCCGCCCTCGGCCCGGGCGCCGCCGAGACCACCGACGGACACGCCCTCGACTGCCTGCTCGGCGAGTCCAGCCCGCTCGCCCGACTGGAGGACCGCGACGCCCAGGTCCTGCTGCTGGGCGCCGACTTCGGCTCCTGCACCTGCTTCCACCTCGCCGAGTACCGCGTCCCGGGCCCGAGCGAGGACGTCTCCTTCGCCACCCTCACCCCCGAGGGCCGGCAATGGCTCACCGTCCGCGACCGGGCCATCAGCGCCGACGACTTCGCCGAACTCGGCACCGCCTTCGAGGCCGACCACCCGAAGGCCGTCCGCCACGCCACGGTCGGCGCCGCCACCACCCGCCTCTTCCGCCTCCGCGACGCCGTCGCCTACGCGCAGCACTGGCTGCCCGAGCACCGGGCGTAGGACAGGACGTGTCCGACGTCAGGTCCGGGGCGTCTTCTCCCCATGGACGGCGGTGTACTCGGCCGCCAGCCACGGCCCGAGGTCCTCGGTGAGCACCTTGAGGACGGTCGGGTCCGCCGTCGGCGTACGGGCCACGGTCGCCGCCAGACGCATCTGCTCGGCGCGCTCCGGGTAGTAGCGGGCGAACGCCCCGGCGGACTCGGTGAGATCGCTGGTCCAGCCACCCCACCGCGGCATCACCAGGGTGAAGCCCGTCCGCACGATCCGGCGGGCGACCGCGCGACTGAGCGCCCGGCGCTCGGCGGGCGTACCGGCCGAGCCCGCCCGCTCGCGCCAGCGCGGGAGGGCCAGGGCGAGATCGCCGTTGGTCTCGCGGGCGAGCGTGGAGGTGGGGCGGTAGCGCGGCAGTCCGGCGGCGAGGTCGTCACCGAGCAAAGGCGTGCACAGGCAGGCCACGAACCAGCCCAGATCGTGACGTTCGAGCTCGCTCAGCAGCGTGTCCGCGCTGAACAGGAGGATTCCGACACCGTTGACCTGCGGGAAGGAAGCATCGAGCCGGGATTCGAGCGCATCGGCGTCAGCCCGGTCGGCGGCGGAGGGCTCCTGCCTCAGGGCGAGCAGGAGATCGAGATCGGAGACCTCGGGGATCGCGGTGCCGCGCGGGATGCTGCCGTAGAGGTAGGCGCTGTGCAGCCGGGGGAGGTCGAAGACCTCGGCGATCAGCGTCCGGGCGGCGGCGACCACGGGTGCGAACGCCTCGGGCACCCGGCCCAACGAGCCCTCCCGTGCGATGAAGCCGTCGTCGTCCAGTCCCGCGGTAGTCATGGGCGTACTCTGCCGGTTCGCGCACCCCCGAGCGAGCCGATTTCGGACGCCGGGCGTGGCCGATCGTCAACTCCCCGGCGATTCCCGGGCATCATTCCAGGCACGGACGCGCGGGGAACGGCGTTGAACCCGGGAAACACCTCGCGCCACCGTCGCCGCACTCCGACGAGCACGCTCCCCGGAACGACGAGCCGCAGGACGGGGAGCAGGGCCGCGCGCGGGCCCGCGGAGGAGCGGCGCCCGTATGCGGCCTGCCCTCCGGAGGATGATCCCCATGCAGCCCGACCCTCAGCCCACCTCGAAGCCCGCCCCGCAGGCCTCCCCGCAGGCCTCCCCGCAGGCCGTCAAGATCGGCCTCGGTCTGCCCCTCCACGACCCCGTCCTGCTGTTCGAGTGGGCCCGACGGGCCGACGCCGGCCCGTTCAGCACGCTCGGCCTGGCGGACCGGGTGGTGTTCGACAACCCCGAACCGCTGGTGACGCTGGCCGCCCTGGCCGGCGCCACGTCCCGCGTCCGCCTGCAGACCGAGGTGCTGCTCGCGCCGCACCACGTCCCCGCGCTGCTCGCCAAGCAGACCGCCACCCTGGACCTGCTCTCCGGCGGGCGGTTCACGCTCGGCCTCGGCGTCGGCGGCCGGGAGGACGACTTCCTGGCCGCCGGCATCGACCCGCGCCGCCGGGGCCGGCTCCTGGACGAGCGGATGGCGGTGCTGCGCCGCCTCTGGGCCGGTGAGCCGTTCGGCGAGGGGGTCGGCCCGGTCGGGCCCGCGCCGGCGACGCCCGGCGGCCCCGAGGTGCTGTTCGGCGGCTTCGCCCCGGCCGCGCTGGACCGGGTCGGCCGGTTCGGGGACGGCTTCCTCGGCGCGGGAGTGCCGCCGGAGGCGATGGCCGGGCTGTTCCAGGACGTCGAGAGGTCCTGGCAGCGGCACGGCCGGGACGGCCGGCCCCGGCTGGTCGCCCAGGCGAACGCCGTCCTCGGCCCGGCGGAGACGGTCGAGCAGGCCCGGCGCAACATCCGCGCGTACTACGAGTCCAGCGGCCGCGCCGACCGGATGGAGGAGGGCCTGCTCACCACGCCGGAGGCGATCCGGGCCGCCGTGGCCGGCTTCACGGCCATCGGCGCGGACGAGGTGATGCTGTACTGCTGGTCCCCCGAGGTGGACCAGGTGGACCGCTTCGCCGAACTGCTGTTCCAGTAAAGGTCGGAGCGATGGAGGTCAGTGCGGGATGCCCGCGATCAGCTCCTGTGCGCCCTGCCGCTTGAGCGCCAGCGCCGTGGAGGTGCCGAGGTCCTCGGGGCTGAGCGCGCCGGCCCACTCGTGGGCGTCCAGCACCTGCTTGCCGTCCGGGCTGAAGACCCGGCCGCGCATCGAGAGCCGGCCGTCCGGTTCGGCCCTGGCGTAGCCGGCGATCGGGCTGTTGCAGTGGCCCTGGAGGACGTGCAGGAACATCCGCTCGGCCGCCGCCTCGCGCCAGGTGTCGCGGTGGCCGAGCGCGGCGACCGCGTCGACGGTGACGACGTCGTCCTCGCGGCACTGCAGGACGAGGATGCCGGCGCCGATCGGCGGGCACATCGCGTCGAGGTCCAGGATCTCGGTGATCCGCGCCTGCTCGCCGATCCGCTCCAGCCCGGAGGCGGCGAGCAGCAGCGCGTCGGCCTCCCCGGCGGCCAGCTTGGCCAGCCGGCTGTTGGCGTTGCCGCGGATCGGCACGCACACCAGGTGCGGGTGGGAGGCGGCGAGTTGGGCGACCCGGCGGACGGAGGAGGTGCCGATCCGGGTGCCGGGCGGCAGTTCGGCGAGGGTCAGGCCGCCGGGGTGGACGAGGGCGTCGCGGATGTCGTCGCGGCGCAGGTAGGCGGCGAAGACGGTGCCGGCGGGCAGCGGGCGGTCGGCGGGCACGTCCTTGAGGCAGTGCACGGCGACGTCGGCCTCCCCGGCGAGCAGCGCGGCGTCGACCTCCTTGGTGAACGCGCCCTTCCCGCCGAGCCGGGCGAGGTCGCCCATCCAGCGGTCGCCGGAGGTGGTGACCGGCACCACCTCGGTGCGCAGGCCCGGGTGCAGGGCGGCGAGTTCGGCGCGGACCCGCTCGACCTGGGCGAGCGCCATGGGCGAGGAGCGGGAGACGATGCGGATCAGCTCAGCGGTGGCCATGGCGCGATGATAGGCGCTCGAACGCCGGGCTCTGACCCGGCGTCAGCCATGCGGCGGAAGGCCCGCCGGACGGCACCCGGACGGCCGGGCGGCGAACCGTCCGACCATCCGTGTGCCGCCCGCGCGCCGCCCCCCGCTCACTCGTTGTGCAGCACCTCGGCGATCGGCAGCCGGGCCGCCGAGCGGGCCGGGACGAGGGCGCCGAGGACGGCGATCGCGACGCCCGCCAGCGCGAGCAGGGCGAGCAGCGGGGCGCCCCAGACGTCGATCATGTGCTCCGGGAAGGCCAGGATCCGGACGTTCTCGGCGATCAGCCGGTGCACCACGATCCCGACCGGGATGCCGATGACGCCGCTGAGCGCGCCCTGCCAGGCCACCGAGGTGACCGTCATCGCGACGACCTGACGGGGCGTCATGCCGATGGACTTCAGCATGCCGATGTCCCGGCGGCGCTCGCGGATGGTGAGCAGCAGGGTGTTGAAGACGCCCAGCGAGGCGACCACCGACAGCAGGACGGTGAAGGTCGTGCTGAAGGTCTGGATAGCGACGACGGGCCCCGCCGAACTCTCGACGACCACCGAGGGCGTCAGGCTCGGGTCGGCGGCCCCGACCGCCTTCTGGTACGCGGCGGCGTCGGCGCCGTCGGCGAGCCGCACGTCGTACTCGACCGTGTGCGGGTCGGGGGTGAGCGCAGCCCGGGTGGCGTCGTTGGAGGTGATCGCGTTCGCGTTGCCCTGGATCTCCTCGCCGACGATGGTGACGGCCCGCTGTCGGCCCTCCAGGGTCAGGGTGATCCGGTCGCCGAGCCTGAGCCCGCGCTGGTCGAGGAAGGCCGGCCCGGCCTGGACCTCGTCCGGCCCGGTCGCCGGGCGGCCCTTGACCACCCGCAGCCACCTGGTGCCGGCGATGTCGTCGCCGCCGTAGAAGTCCATGAAGACGGGCTGGGTGTGGCCGACCACGCCCACTCGGACCAGCCCCCGGGTGACGACCTGCGCGGCCCCGGGGGTGGCGCGCAGCATCGCCTCGGTCTGGGCCGGGGTCAGCTGCGGCTCGACCGTGTTGCCCTGGAAGTGGCCGGTCTGCACGTTGACGTGGATCTTGTCGTCGACCGGGGCCATGCTCCTGGCCAGGGTGCTGCTCAGGCCGGTGGTGACCGTCACGGTGACCACGCCGAGCACGATCGCCGCCATGGTCAGCGCCGTCCGGCCCGGGCGGGCGAAGGGCTGGCCGAGGCCGAGGCTGACGGCGCGCGGCAGCCGGGTGCCGCTCAGCCGGCGCTGGACCTTCAGCCCGCGCCCGGTGCGCGGGGCGCTGCCGGCCGAGATCGCCTGGGCGGCGGAGAGCCGGTGGGCGCGCGAGGCCGGGACGAACGCGGCGGCGACGACCAGCAGCGGGACGCCGACCAGGGTGGCGGCGGGCAGCCAGCCGGCCGGCTCGATCACGGCGGTGCCGGTCGAGATGCCGCTGAAGGCGGTCTCCAGGATCGGGTACGCCCCCGCCCAGCCGGCCGCCGTCCCGAGGACCGTGCCGACGACCGCGGGCACCGAGACCATGGTCAGGTAGACCGTGACCACCTGGCGCGGGGTGAAGCCGATCGACTTCAGCACGCCGATGTGCCGGTAGCCGGAGACCACCGCGCCGCTCACCACGTTGCCGACGATCAGTGCCGCGACGACCAGCCCGAGCACGCCGAAGACCGTCATCAGCGGCAGGTAGGCGTCGGCACCGGCGGAGAAGGCCTGCTTGAGCACCAGGTACGACTGCGCGCTGGCGAGCGCGCCCTCGGGCAGGCCCTCGGTGGCCGTGCCGAGGGAGGCGGTCAGCTGCTGCTCGGTGTCCGCGTCGGCGAAGCGGTAGAGCATCTGACGGCTGGTGGGGTGCAGGGCGGCCGCCTGCTCGGGGACGACCCAGCCGCCGGCGGACTGGCTCATGCTGCCGGCGAAGCCGACGATGGTGAGCTTCAGCCCGGTGGCGGTGGTGAGCGACGTGCCGAGGAGCGTCGTCGCGGCGCCACCGCCCGGTTGCTGGATGACCACCTCGCCGGGCGCCGTGGCCCAGCGGCCGCCCAGCAGCTGCACCCGGTCCACCGGCCCGGCCGGGTCGGCCCGGCCGACCAGGGTCAGCGGGCCCGGCGGGCGGCCGACCCAGTCGGTGGGGATCTCCACCACAGCCTGGTCGAACGGCCCGGCGGCCGCCTCGACGCCCGGCCGGTGGGCGGTGGCGGCCAGCTGCTCCGCCGAGGCCCTGGCCGGGTCGAAGGCCGCGACGACGTGGGCGCCGCGCTCGGCGGCGAAGGCGTCGTCGAAGGGCGCCCGGGCGGCGCTGATCACGGCGAGGGCGAGCAGCACGGTCGTGGTGGAGCAGAAGACGACCAGGCCGATCACGAAGGTCTGCACCCGGCGGCGCTTCACGGCCGCCCGGGAGGCCCGCCACACGGCGCCGGTCATGCGGACGCCTCCAGGGCCCGCTCGCGCGCCACCTTTCCGTCCGCGACCTCGACCAGGCGGCTGGCGCAGCGGGTGGCCAGGTTGGGGTCGTGGGTGACGATCAGCAGGGTCTGGCCGATCTGGTTGAGGTCGATCAGCAGGTCCATCACCTGCTCGCCGGAGCGGCTGTCCAGCGCGCCGGTCGGCTCGTCCGCGAGCAGCAGCGCCGGGCGGTTCATCAGGGCCCGGGCCACCGCGACCCGCTGGCGCTCGCCGCCGCTGAGCGCGGCCGGGTAGGTGTCCTTGCGGTGCGCGACGCCGAGTTCGTCCAGCAGTTCCAGGGCGCGGCGGCGCGCCTGGCGGGCCGTGGTGCCGGTCAGCTGGGCGGCCAGGGCGACGTTGTCGAGGGCGGGCAGGTCGTCGATCAGGTTGAAGAACTGGAAGATCATGCCGATGTGGCGGCGGCGGAACAGGGCCAGCCCGGTCTCGTTCAGCCGCCCGAGGTCCTGGCCGTGCACCCGGACGGTGCCGGAGGTCGGCCGGTCCAGCCCGGCGACCATGTTCAGCAGGGTGGACTTGCCGCACCCGGAGGGGCCCATCACGGCGACCGCCTCGCCCGCCCGGATCCGCAGGTCGACGCCGTCGAGCGCCTTGGCGTCGCCGAACTCCTTGTGGACCCCGGACAGCTCGACGACGGCCTGTGCGTCGTCCGGCGGGGTGGTCCCGTCGTGGTCGTTCGGCGGGGTGGTCCCGTCGTGGTCGTTGCTCATGGTGGACGACGGTAGGCGCGGGCCCCCGGGCCCGGCGTCCCACCCGGGGTGTAGCCGGGGCGGCCGTAGTACCCGGGATGTACGCGGGCGGCACCCCCGGATGATGTCGATCATCGCGTGGGCTGGGAAACTGGCGGTGTGTGGGGAACGGGGACGAACTGGGCCGCCGTAGCGGTGGCGAGTGCGACGGTGGCGGGTACGGCGGTCGCGGCGGCCGGCTGGCTGGGCGTCGCGCTCGCCCGGGCGCGGCGGCTGCACCGGGCGGCCATCGGCGAGCGCGGCTGGCTGCTGGAACGGGAGCGGGAGAGCGCAGCCCGTACCGCCGTGGACGCCGAACGGGCGCGCATCGCAGCCGAGTTGCACGACATCGTCAGCCACAACGTGAGTCTGATGGTGGTCCAGGCCGGGGCCGCGCGCGAGGTGATCGCCACCATGCCCGCGGAGGCGGCGGCGGCGATGGGCGCCGTCGAGGCCGCCGGGCGCGACGCGATGACCGAGCTGCGGCACCTGCTCGGGCTGCTCGCCCCCGCCGCCGACGGCACCGAGGAGGAGGCGGCGGACGGTTTCGCGCCGCAGCCCAGTCTGAGCCGGCTCGGGCCGCTGATCGACCGGTTCGCCTTCGCCGGGCTGCCGGTGGAGGTGCGGATCTCGGGCGAGCCGAGACCGCTGCCCGGCGGCGTCGACGTGACGGCGTACCGGATCATCCAGGAGGCGCTGACCAACGCGCTCAAACACGGGGACGGGGTGACGGCCGAGGTGACGGTGCGCTACGCGGACCACTACCTGCGGGTGGAAGTGCTCAACAGCGGGCCGAGCGTGCTGGCGGGCGCCCACGCCGCGCCCGCGCAACCCGCCGACGCCGTGCCCGCGCCGCCCGCCCGGCCGGCCGACGGCGCCGGGCGCGGGCTGCTCGGCCTGCGCGAGCGCGTCGCCGTGTACGGCGGCGACCTCGACGCCCGGCGCCGGCTCGGCGGCGGCTACCGGGTCCGCGCCCGCATCCCGCTGGACCGGCCGTGACCGGGGCCGAGGTGCAGCGGGGGCCGGAGCAGCAGCCGGAGCGGGAGCGCCGCCCCCGGGTGGTGATCGCCGACGACCAGGAACTCGTCCGCACCGGCTTCCGGATGATCCTCACCGCGCGCGGCATCGACGTGGTCGCCGAGGCCGCCGACGGCGCCGAGGCGGTGGCGGCCGCCGTCGCGCACCGGCCCGACGTGGCGCTGCTGGACATCCGGATGCCCGGCATGGACGGCCTGGAAGCCGCCCGCCGGATCCTCGCCCGGGCGCCCGGCTGCCGGGTGATCATGCTGACCACCTTCGACCTCGACCACTACGTCTACGCCGCCCTCGCCGCCGGGGCCAGCGGCTTCCTGCTCAAGGACGTCACCTCCGCCCATCTCGCCGCCGCCGTGCGCCTGGTGGACACCGGGGACGCCCTGCTCGCCCCCTCGATCACCCGGCGGCTGGTCGAACGCTTCGCGGCCGGCGCCCCGCGCCCCGCCCCCGGCGCCGACGGCCCGCCGCTGCACCGCAACCTCGCCCCGCTCACCCCGCGCGAGGCGGAGGTGCTGGCGCTGCTCGGACGCGGGCTGTCCAACAGTGAGTTGGCGACCGAACTGACGCTCAGCGAGTCGACGGTGAAGACGCACGTCGCCCGGATCTTCGCCAAGCTCGACCTGCGCGACCGGGCCCAGGCGGTCGTCCTCGCGTACGAGACCGGGCTGGTCTCGCCGGGGGGCGGGCCCGGCTGATACTGATGCCGATACTGATGCTCAGTCAATTCCCTTGATTCGCATGACAATCATCTAGCTAACTCGTTAGAGGTAACTCCCGGTCCGATTCACATTTTTGCCAGTTCATGGGGGAACATCTCTCTGTCCGCGCCCGAACGAGAAATGACCGTTCGGGCGGCATTTTCAAGACATTTGGACAGGCCCGTGACTACCTCCGCCCCCGTGTGGGACTGCCCCTTCAACCACACCGACGGCCTGGAGTTCGACCCGCTCCTCAAGCGGCTGCTCACCGAGGCCCCGATCGCCAGGATCCGGCTGCCGCACGGCGAGGGCGAGGCCTGGCTCGCCACCCGCTACGAGGACGTCCGGATCGTCACCACCGACCGGCGGTTCAGCCGCGCCGCCGGCATCGGGCGCGACCTGCCCCGGATGACGCCCGCCCCGATCGCCCAGGCCGAGGCGATCAACCTGATGGACCCGCCGGGCCACAACCGGCTGCGCCGCCTCGTCGCCCAGGGCTTCACCAACCGCCAGGTCGAGCGGATGCGCCCGGCCACCCAGCGGATCGTCGACGGCTACCTCGACGAGATGGCCGAACACGGCTCCCCCGCCGACCTGGTGCACTTCCTCTCCAGCCGGCTCCCGCTCACCACCATCTGCGAACTGCTGGACATCCCCGAGCAGGACCGCGCCGAACTGCGCGGCCACGCCGTCGCCATGATGACGATGGGCCCCGGCAGCCGGGCCGGCCAGGAAGCCGCCAAGGCCGCGCTGCGCGGCTACTTCACCGAGCTGACCGCCGCCCGCCGCGCCCACCCCGGCGAGGACCTGCTCAGCGCCCTCGCCACCGCCCGCGACGGCGACGAACTGCTGGACGACCAGGAGCTGGCCGTCATGGCGATGGTCCTGCTGGTCACCGGCCACGACACCAGCACCTACCAGCTCAGCAACATCACCTACACCCTGCTCACCCACCCCGAACAGCTCGCCAAGCTGCGCGCCCAGCCCGACCTGCTGCCGCGCGGGCTGGAGGAGCTGCTGCGCTTCATCCCGTTCCGCCAGGGCGTCGGCATCGCCCGGGTCGCCACCGAGGACGTCGAGCTGGGCGGCGTGCTGATCCGGGCCGGCGAGGCCGTCCACGTCTCCTACCTCACCGCCAACCGCGACCCGGCGATGTACGAGCGCCCCGACGAACTCGACCTCGACCGCGGCGCCCCCACCCACATGGCCTTCGGCCACGGCCAGCACCACTGCCCCGGCGCGCACCTGGCCCGGATGGAGCTCCAGGTCGCCATCGGCACCCTGCTGCGGCGCTTCCCCGGCCTGCGGCTCGCCGTCCCGCCGTCCGAACTCGACTGGCACACCGGGTCGATCTGGCGCTACCCCCGCACCCTGCCGCTCGCCTGGTGACCTCCTCCCCGCGCCACCGGCTCCGCCACGGAGCACCGCGCGGCGCCCGTCCGACGCATCCGTAGGCCGCCTGCCCGGGCCGCTCACCAGCCCGCCCGGCCAGGCCACCCAGGGGAGACCCGCACCATGGCAACACTCTGCCGCCCGGCCATCGCCGTACCCGAGAACGTCATCACCCTCGACCAGACCCTCGACCTCGCCCGCAGCCTGCACGCCGGCCACCCCCAACTCGGCCTCGCCCTGCGGCTGATCGAGAACACCGGGGTGCGGACCAGGCACCTGGTCCAGCCGATCGAGCAGACCCTCACCCACCCGGGCTTCACCGCGCGCAACGAGGTCTACGAGCGGGAGGCCAAGCTCCGCGTCCCCGAGGTGGTCGAACGGGCCCTGGGGCACGCCGAGTTGGGCGCCCGGGACATCGACCTGATCATCTACGTGTCCTGCACCGGCTTCATGATGCCGTCGCTGACCGCCTGGCTGATCAACGCCCTGGGCTTCCGCTCCGACACCCGCCAGATGCCGATCGCCCAGCTCGGCTGCGCGGCCGGCGGCGCCGCCGTCAACCGCGCGCACGACTTCTGCCGCGCCTACCCGGGCGCCAACGTGCTGATCGTGTCCTGCGAGTTCTGCTCGCTCTGCTACCAGCCGACCGACCTCGGCGTCGGCTCACTGCTCTCCAACGGCCTGTTCGGGGACGCCGTCGCCGCCGTGGTGATGCGCGGACACGGCGGCACCGGCGTGCACGTCGAGCGCAACGGCTCGCACCTCGTCCCGGACACCGAGAACTGGATCTCCTACGGGGTCAAGGACACCGGCTTCCACTTCCAGCTGGACAAGCGGGTGCCCGGCACCATGGAGATGCTCGCCCCGGCGCTGCGCGGCCTGGCCGTCGAACACGGCTGGGACGTCTCCGGGTTGGGCTTCTACATCGTGCACGCCGGCGGCCCGCGCATCCTCGACGACCTCTGCCACTTCCTCAACCTGGAGCCGGCCACCTTCCGGTACAGCCGCGCGACGCTGACCGAGCGCGGCAACATCGCCAGCGCCGTCGTCTTCGACGCGCTCGCCCGGCTGTTCGCCGACGGCGGCGTGGCCGACGGCACCACCGGCCTGATCGCCGGTTTCGGGCCCGGCATCACTGCCGAGATCTCGCTGGGGAGTTGGGTCGGCGAGCCGGTCGAGGCCGCCCGCCGACGGCCGCGGGCCATCTCCACCTCGGACATCACACTCGTCCATCCGAGCGCCCCCCGGCGTTTCCCGGCCGGCACTACGATCACCGAATGACCGACACCACGCACCAGGCGGACACCGACGACAGATCCGCCGAACTCGCCACCCTCTTCCCCGCGTTGCACGCCCCGCAGTACTGGACCTGGGGCCGGTACGACGCGCTGTTCTCCACCGTGCTGCCGCCGGACGAGCTGGTGACCAACATCCACCTGGTGGGCTTCGCGGACGACAAGGTGGTCCTCTGCCGGGACGACCGGGACCACTGGTTCCTGCCCGGCGGCACCCGGGAGCAGGACGAGAGCATCGCCACCTGCCTGGCGCGCGAGCTGCGCGAGGAGGCCGGCGCCCGGCTGCTCGGCGAGCCGGACTGGCTCGGCGCGCACCGCTGCCGCACCGAGGACCCGACGCCGTACCGGCCGTGGCAGCCGCACCCGGAGAAGGCGTGGCTGTGGGGCTGGGCGGAGGTCGCAGTGGACTCGGCGCCGACCAACCCGGCGGACGGCGAGCAGGTGGTCGAGGTGCGGGCGGTGCCGGCGGACGAGGCGCAGCGGCTGCTGCTGGCCGGGCACGACGCCTGGTGGGGCGAGCTGATCGGGCTGGCCGTGGAGCTGCGGCGGCGGGCCGGGCGGGGCTGATCCCCCGCCCCTCCGAGGCCCCCGCTCCGAGCCCCCTCTCCGAAATATTCCCGCTAGGCCGGAAGACCACTGGAACGGCCGAACAACAGAGAGCATTGTCCGTTTTACGGTGATATGACTCGGCCATGGACACCAACATGCTGGCCGTGGACTACCCGGTGCTCAACATCTTCTGGACGATGCTGGAGCTGTTCCTCTGGATCCTCTGGTTCTTCCTGCTGTTCAAGATCATCACGGACATCTTCCGCAGCCACGACCTGGGCGGCTGGGCCAAAGCCGGCTGGCTGCTCCTGGTGATCGTGCTGCCGCTGATCGGTGTGCTGGCCTACGTGATCGCCCGCGGGAAGTCGATGAGCGAGCGGGACGCCGCCCAGGTCCGGCAGAGCGAGGCCGCCGTCAAGGCCTACATCCGGGACGCGGCCGGAACCGGCGCACCCGGGGGCGGCGGCAGCCACGTCGACGACCTGGCGAGACTGGCGGACCTGAAGGAGAAGGGCGCCATCTCCGAGGAGGAGTACCAGAAGGCCAAGGACAAGCTCCTGGCCTGACCCGACCCGCACGGCGGGCGGGGGGGGGGCGGCGGGCCGCCCCCCCCCCCCGCCCCCCCCCGGCCGCGGCGGTCAGCCGCTCAGCGCCTCAGCGCCCCAGCGCCCCAGCGCCCCAGCGCCCCAGCCGCTCAGCGCCGCCCGGAGCGGCGGTCACCCGAGGCGTCGCCGCCGGTCAGGCCCGCACGGCGCAGCGCGTCCGCCATCGCACTGTTCGCCAGCGACGCGCCACCGCCGGAACCGCCCGAGCCGCCCGAGCCGCCCGAACCGCCGCCCTGGCCGCGCCGGTCCTGGCCGCCGCCCCGGCGCTCCTGGCGCGGCGGGCGGGCCTGTCGCTCGCCGCGCTCACCGCGCTCGCCCCGGTCACCACGGTCGCCGCCCCGGTCGCGACCGACCTCGTCGTCCAGCCGCAGGGTCAGCCCGATGCGCTTGCGCGGCACGTCCACCGAGACGACCCGGACCTTCACGATGTCGCCCGGCTTGACCACCTCGCGCGGATCCTTGACGAAGGTCCTCGACAGCGCCGAGACGTGCACCAGCCCGTCCTGGTGGACGCCCACGTCGACGAAGGCGCCGAACGCGGCCACATTGGTGACCACACCCTCCAGCACCATCCCGACCTCCAGGTCGCCGATCTTGTCGACGCCCTCCTTGAAGGTCGCGGTGCGGAACGCCGGGCGCGGGTCGCGGCCCGGCTTGTCCAGCTCGCCGAGGATGTCGGTGACGGTCGGGATGCCGAAGACCTCGTCGGCGAAGTCGCCCGGGCGCAGGGCCCGCAGCCGTTCGCCGTTGCCGATCAGCCCGCTCAGCTCCCCGCCGGTGGACGCCAGGATCCGGCGCACCACCGGGTACGCCTCGGGGTGCACGCTGGAGGCATCCAGCGGGTCGTCGCCGTCGGGGATGCGCAGGAAGCCCGCGCACTGCTCGAAGGCCTTCGGGCCCAGCCGGGAGACGTCCTTGAGCTGCCGGCGGGTGCGGAACGGGCCGTTGGCGTCGCGGTGGGCCACGATGTTGTCGGCGAGCGTGCCGGTGATGCCGGAGACCCTGGTCAGCAGCGGCGCCGAGGCGGTGTTGACGTCCACGCCCACGGCGTTGACGCAGTCCTCGACCACCGCGTCCAGCGAACGGGAGAGCTTCACCTCGCTCAGGTCGTGCTGGTACTGGCCGACCCCGATCGACTTCGGGTCGATCTTGACCAGTTCGGCCAGCGGGTCCTGGAGACGGCGGGCGATCGAGACCGCGCCGCGGATCGACACGTCCAGCTCCGGCAGCTCCTGCGAGGCGAAGGCGGAGGCCGAGTAGACCGAGGCGCCCGCCTCGCTGACCATCGCCTTGGTGAGGTTCAGCTCGGGGTGGCGCTTGAGCAGGTCCTCGGCGAGCTTGTCCGTCTCCCGGGAGGCGGTGCCGTTGCCGATCGCCACCAGGTCGACGTCGTGCTTCTTCGCCAGCGCGGCCAGGGTCGCGAGCGCGGCGTCCCACTTGTTGGCGGGCTGGTGCGGGTAGATCGTGTCGTACGCGACGACCTTGCCGGTGGCGTCCACCACCGCGACCTTCACCCCCGTCCGGAAGCCCGGGTCCAGGCCCATGGTGGCGCGGGTGCCGGCCGGCGCGGCCAGCAGCAGGTCGCGCAGGTTGGCGGCGAACACCCGCACCGCCTCCTCCTCGGCCTCGGCCCGCAGCCGCGACCGCAGGTCGATGCCGAGCCGGACCAGGACGCGGGTGCGCCAGGCCCAACGGACGGTGTCGCCCAGCCACTTGTCGGCCGGGCGGCCGTGGTCGGCGATGCCGAAGCGGGCGGCGATCCGCCGCTCGTAGTCGTTCTCGCCGGGCAGATCGCCCTCCTCGCCGTCGTACGGCGAGAGGTCGAGGTCCAGCACCTCCTCCTTCTCGCCGCGCAGCATCGCCAGGATGCGGTGCGAGGGGAGCTTGGTGTACGGCTCGGCGAAGTCGAAGTAGTCGGCGAACTTGGCGCCGTCCTGCTCCTTGCCGCCACGCACGGTGGCCACCAGCCGGCCCCGGGTCCACATCCGCTCGCGCAGCGAACCGACCAGGTCGGCGTCCTCCCCGAAGCGCTCCACCAGGATCGCCCGGGCGCCCTCCAGCGCGGCGGCCGGCTCGGCGACGGACTCGTTCAGGAACCGGGCGGCCAGCGCCGCCGGATCCTGCGAGGGATCGGCGAGCAGCGTCTCGGCCAGCGGCTCCAGGCCCGCCTCGCGGGCGATCTGCGCCTTGGTGCGCCGCTTCGGCTTGAACGGCAGGTAGATGTCCTCCAGCCGGGCCTTCGAATCGGCGGCCAGCACCTGCGCGCGCAGCGCGTCGTCCAGCTTGCCCTGGGCCCCGATCGACTCCAGGACGGCCGCCCGGCGCTCCTCCAGCTCCCGCAGGTAGCGCAGCCGCTCCTCCAGGGTGCGCAGCTGGGCGTCGTCCAGGGAACCGGTGACCTCCTTGCGGTAGCGGGCCACGAAGGGCACGGTCGCGCCGCCGTCGAGCAGCTCGACCGCGGACTTCACCTGCCCGTCGCGAACGCCCAGTTCCTCGGCGATCTTGCGCTCGATCGCCTGCTGGGCCTGCCGGGCCACCTGTTCGACTGGCGTGGTCACGAAGCCGGTCACCTTCTCCTTCAGTGCTTTCGCCGTACGCCCTGCATTCTGGCAGGTGCCGGGGACAGCTCCCGGCCGCACCCGGGGCGGCCGGGCGTGGCGCCCTCCGCCCGCGACCCCAACCAGACTCAAGCAGTGCCCCGTTGCGCCTTCCTACGCTGACGCGCATGGACACCTCCCCCAAACTGGACGCCTCCCGCCCGCCGGACGCCGGCCCCTCGCCGGACGCCGCCGCCCGGCTGGACGAACTCGCCGCCGCCAAGTACCTGCTGTTCACCACCCACCGCAAGAACGGCACCCCCGTGCCCACCCCGGTCTGGGTGGCGCGCGACGGCGACGCGCTGGTCTTCACCACCGTCACCCGCACCGGCAAGGTCAAGCGGCTGCGCAACCGCTCCGACGTGCTGGTCGGGCCGAGCGACATCCGCGGCACCCTGCTCGGCGAGCAGGTCCCGGCCACCGCCGTCCTCGACCCCGGCCGCGCGCCCGCCTACCGGAAGCTGCTGCGCCGCAAGTACGGGCTGCTGTGCGCGATCGCGCTGACCGCGAACGTGCTGCGCTTCGGCAAGGGCGGGACGATCGGCGTGCGGGTCACGCTGAACTGAGGCCGGCCGTACGCATTCCGGGAATCCGCTGAAGGGCACCGATCCGCGCTGTACGCTGCCGGGCATGTGCGCTGCCACCCGGATGCACCCCGACGGACTGGTCATCGACGCGGCCCTGGTACGGCGGTTGATCTCCGCCCAGTTCCCGGACTGGGTCGGCCTGCCGGTCACGCCGGTCACCTCCACCGGGACGGACAACGCGATGTTCCGCCTCGGACCCGAACTCGCCGTCCGGCTCCCCCGGGTGGAATGGGCGGCCGGGGACGTCCGCCGCGAGAAGCAGTGGCTGCCCGCGCTGGCCCCCCGACTGCCACGGCCGATACCCGCCCCGCTCGCGGTCGGCCGGCCCGCCGCCGGCTACCCCTGGGAGTGGTCGGTGCTCCGCTGGTTCGAGGGCGCCAACCCGGTCGTCGGCGCCCTCGCCGCCCCCGGCGCACTCGCCCGCGACCTCGCCGCCTTCGTCAACGCCCTGCGCGCCGTCAACCCGGCCGGCGGCCCGGCCGGCCACCGCAGCGTCCCGCTCGCCTCCCGCGACGGCGCCACCCGCGCGGCCATCGCCCAACTCGCCGGAGCGGTCGACACCCACGCCGCAACCGCCCTGTGGGACAAGGCGCTTCGCCTCTCCGAGTACGCCGGCCCGCCCTCGTGGATGCACGGCGACCTCACCCCCGGGAACCTCCTGCTCGACCGGTCCGGCCGGCTCGGCGCCGTCCTCGACTTCGGCCTGATGGGCGTCGGCGACCCCACCTCCGACCTGATCGTCGCCTGGAACCTGCTGCCCGCCTCGGCCCGCCCCGCCTTCCGCGCCGCCCTCCGCGCCGATGACGCCATGTGGGCCCGCGGCCGCGCCTGGGCCTTCTCCATCGCGCTGGTGACGATCCCCTACTACCGTCACACCAACCCGGGCCTCACCGCCAACGCCCGCCACGTCGTCCGCGAGGTACTCGCCGACCGCAGCACCTGATCAGTCCGCCGCGAGGCCGGCGATACCGACGCAGACCCGCTGGGCGGCGTCGGGCGCGGCGCCGCCCTCGTCGACGAGGTCGAGCTCCCCCGGTTCGTCCAGCGCCGCTTCACCCTCGGCTACTGAGCGACGGGCGGGGCCAGCCGGGCCCACGAGCGGCCCTCGGCGGGGTCGTACCCCCAGGCGGCGCAGAGCCGCCGCACCAGCCGAAGACCCGGGCAGTCCGGCCCCGCGCGGCCGGACTGCCCGATGGCGGTGACCTCGATCCAGAGGCCGGCGGGGGCGGAGTACTCGAAGAGCACGTCGATGAGGTGGTGTGCAGGGGGAGTCCGGACCGCACTGGCGACCAGCTCGGTGACGATCAACTCGCCGTCGCCCGCGTAGTGTTCACCGTCCTTGAGGTCGGAGAGGAACCCCCGGAGCACCACCCGGGCGGCGGTCGGCGAGGAAGGGTGTCGCGGGAGCGTGCACAGCTGATCGGCGAGGGCTCTGTCAAGGGCTTCGGGCATAGCGGTGCCACCTTTGGATGCATTGAGGATTTCGCGCGCGGGCAGGCCGCTTCGTGCACTCACTAGTGCGATTGCGCGATCAGTTCCATGATTAAGCATCGGCGATCACCGTGCCGGTGACGAGTGATCAGCCGGTTCCAAGGAACGTCCTGACACAGGGGGGCCTGCGCCGTGACCCGCAAGAAGTCCACGAACCCAAACCTGCGATCGAGTGCGGGCGCCGTGTTCGGCGCGGTGCTGAAGCAGCTGAGAGAGTCGAAGGGGATGCCACAGGGCCAGCTGGCGGTCCTCATCCCGTGCAGCCGCCCGCACATCTCCCGCATCGAGGCCGGCACCCGCAACCCGCAGGAGGACTTCGTCCTCACGGCGGACCGACTGCTGGAGGCGGGCGGCCAGTTGATCGATCTCTGGAAGGAGATCGACTGGTACGCACGGGTGGAACACCCCGACTGGTTCCGACGCTACGCGGGCTACGAGAACAAGGCCTCGACGATCGGCGAGTTCCAGGTCCTCCGCATCTCAGGTCTGCTGCAAACAGAGGGGTACGCCCGCGCGCTGTTCAGCGGAGGCACCGCAGCAGGCAACTCCGAGCTGATCGAGGAACTGGTCGCGTCACGACTCGCACGCCAGCGTCGCCTCTTCGAGGAGGACGCCCCGCTCCTCATGGTCGTCCACTGTGAAGCCGCTATCCGCACGATGGTCGGCGGCCCTGAGGTGATGTACGAGCAGCTCGGACACCTGCTGGAGATGAGCCAGCGCCCGAACATCGTCCACCAGATCGCGCCCTTCAGCCTTGGCGAGCGGTTCCCGTTCGGCACTTTCGTCTCCCTGGTGACCTCACCCGAGGGCAGGACTCGGCTCTACTCCGAAAGCCTGGATCAGGGTCACTTCATCGATGACCCGAAGGAAGTCCAGCGCAGGCAGCGGACCTATGATCTGCTGCAAGCGGAGGCGCCGTCTCCCCGCGACAGCGCAGATCTGATCCGCAGCGTGAGAGAAGGACTTCTCAACATGATGCCCAGCAAAGCGACCGTCCCCTGGCGCAAGTCCAGCTACAGCGACAACAACGGCGGCAACTGCGTCGAGGTGGCGACCACCCACCCCGGGCGGCTCGTCCGTGACTCGAAGGACCCCGAGGGCCCCGTCCTCGACTTCAGCCCCGTCGCCTGGCAGTCCTTCATCGACGCCGTCCGCACCGGCCGCCTGCGCTGACGGGGGCTGCCACCAGCGGCGACCGTTGCTATGGTTCTCCCCGCCACTACGGGTAGGGGGACGACTTGGCACGCAGAAGCAGTGTGATCGACGTCAGAGTGAGCCGGCGGGTGCTGTGGGTGGGCGGCGACGCCTATCCGCTCCACAACATCGCCCGGGCCCGGCAGTTCCAGCTGCTGCCGCCCAAGCGCGCGCGGGTGATCATCCGGTTCGTCCGGCAGGTGATCGGCCTGCTGGTGGCCACCGCCCTCCTCGGTTCGCTGCTCGGGAGCGGCGCGAACCAGGAGACGACCAAGAACGTGATCGGCGTGGTGGCGCTCGCGCTCTTCGCGGCCAGCCTCTACCGGCTGGTCAAGCGGCTGCAGATGCGCACGGTCTACCAGCTGATCATCGAGACCTCCAGCTCCTCGAACACGGCGGTGGTCAGCCACGACGCCCAGCAGGTCGGCAACCTGATCCAGCTGATCATGGAAGCGATCGACAACCCGCTGGCCGAGTTCGCCCTCCAGGTGGAGAACGTCCACATCGGCGACCAGATCAACCAGTACGGCGACCACAACACCGGAAAGAAGGTCAGTCTGTGAGCGGCGGCATCCACTTCGGGGACTCGGTCACCCAGCACGGCGACCACAACATCGGCATCATCAAGCACCAGGGACCGACCGACCCGCAGGCCGCGATGCGCGAACTCATCGCCGCCGTACGCCAGTTGCGCGAGCAGGTGCCGGCCGAGGACCGCGAGGTGCTGGACGAGTCGCTGGCGGACCTCGGCAACGGGCAGGCCACCCCGCCCGCCACCCTGCGCCGCGCCCTACGCAACATCTCCGGCGTCGCCGCCCTCGCCGCCGCCGGCGCCCCGGTGGTGGAGTCGATCCGCCGCATCCTGGACTCGCTGAGCTCCTGAGCGACGGCGGGCGGCCAGGCCCGAAAGTCATACCGGGTCAGAGACCTTCCTCAGTCAAGGAATCCTGCTAGCCTCACGCCATGAGCGGACTGCGGGAACGGAAGAAGGAGCGGACGCGGCGGGCGATCTCCGAGGCCGCGATCGCGCTCTTCCTGGAGCGCGGCTTCGACCCGGTCTCGGTGGCGGACGTCGCGGCCGCCGCCGAGGTGTCGAAGCCGACGCTGTTCAGCTACTTCTCCACCAAGGAGGACCTGGTCGTCCACCGCTTCGCCGACCACCAGGACCAGGCCGCCGGCGTGGTCCGCGGCCGGGCGGCCGGCGAACCGGTGCTGGCCGCCCTGCACCGGGACTTCCTGGACGGGCTCGCCCGGCGCGACCCCATCACCGGGCTCAACGACGACCCCCGGGTCCTGGCGTTCAGCGATCTGGTGTACTCCACGCCGAGCCTGAAGGCCCGGGGCGCCGAATACCTCGCCCGCGCCGAACAGTCCCTCGCCCGGGCGCTGCACGAGGCCCCCGACCTGGCCCCGCCCCGGCGCCTCACCGCACCCCTCCTCGCCGCCCAGGTCACCGCCGCCCAGCGGGTCCTCGCCGAACACAACTGGCACCGGATCCGGGACGACGGCCAGACCGCCGACGAACTCCACTTCGAGGCCGCCACCAACGCCGACCGCGCCTTCGAACTCCTCACCGCCGGCTACGAAGGCGCCGCCGGGCACCCGGGGCCCACCGGGCGCCGGGGCCCCGCCTAACACGGAGGCCCCACCGGGCATCGGGGGCCCGCCGGCCCCACGGGCACCGCTGGTTAGAGTGCCGCGCATGACAATGCGTCAGCTCACCTTCGAACGGCTGCACAACTTCCGCGACCTGGGCGGCCACCCCGCCGCCGACGGCCGGTCCGTCCGCCGGGGCCTGCTCTACCGCTCCGACTCACTCGGCAAGCTCACCTCGCCCGCCGACCTCGACCGGCTCCAGGCCCTCGGCGTGCGCACCGTGATCGACCTCCGCTACCCCTGGGAGATCGCCGCCAAGGGCCGGGTGCCCGACTACGAAGGGCTGGTCTACCACAACCTCTCGATCGAGCACCGCCCCTACGACCAGGCCGAGATCGACCCGGACGTCGACCCCTGGCGGTACCTCGCCGACCGCTTCGCCGAGGTCGCCGAGGACGGGGTGGAGGAGATCCGCGAGGCCCTGGAGGTGATCGCCGCCGCCGAGGAGCCCGTGGCCTTCCACTGCGCCTCCGGCAAGGACCGCACCGGGCTCATCGCCGCCCTCGTCCTCACCCTGCTCGGCGTCTCCGAGGGCGATATCGCCGCCGACTTCGCCCGCACCGAGCTGGCCACCCCGCACCTCATCGCCGAGTGGCACGCCGCCCACCCCGGCCGCACCCTGCGCTGGCCCGGCTACGGACGCGCCCCCGAGACGGTCATCCGCCTCGCCCTCGCCGACCTCGCCGCCCGCCACGGCTCGGTCGAGGACTACGCCACCGTCACCCTCGGCTTCTCCCCCGCCCGGATAGCCGCCCTCCGCTCGCGCCTGCTCACGGCCTGACCTTGCCCGACGGGCCGTCAACGGCCAAGAAGGGGAAGGGAGTTCAGTCGAACACAGGTTGACCTAAACATGTCATGTCGCGTTGCCCCCGCCTCCGCCGCGCTGCCAGGATCGGGCCACTGCCCAGACGAACCAACGGGAGAAAACCATGAGGATGCGTTCCGTTCTGCCCGTCGCCCTGCTCGCCGCGGCCGGCCTGTTCGCCGGCGTCAACACCGCCTCGGCGGCGGGGTACCCCGGCTACCAGTGCTTCAAGACCGCCGACCGCGTCGAGTACTGCAGCGACGCCAAGGTCAAGAACCACACGGCGGGCTCCAACTGGATCAAGACCTGCCCGGCCGACGTCGTCGCGCACATGGGCAAGCCGTACATCGCGGCGAAGCGCCCCTCCGCAGCGCACAGCTGTTAGCACCGGGCGCCAGGAACACCGAGCCCGCCCGGCAGACGCCTGCCGGGCGGGCTCGACCGTTGCAGCGGGCGGCCGCTAGCGGCGGCGCGGGCCGCCCGGACGGCCGCCGCTGCGCGGCTTGCGGGGGGCGCGCGTGCCGGTGGCGGCGGCGGCCGGGGCGAGGGCCGTGGCGGGCCAGTGGGTGGGGCGGACGAGGGCGGCGGGCAGACGGGTGGTGGCGTCGCCGCGGGCCGCGTTCAGCTGGGCCTGGGTGAGGAAGAGGGCCTCGGTGAGGTCGGCGCCGGAGAGGTCGGCGTCGCGCAGGTCGGCGCCGACGAGGTCGGCGAGGCGCAGGTCGGCGCCGCCGAGGTCGGCGGCGACGAGCAGGGCGCCGCGCAGGTTGGCCCCGCGCAGGTCGGCGCCGCGCAGGCGGGCGCCGAAGAGGTCGGCACCGCGGTGTTCGCGGCGGCGGGGGACGGCGGCGCGGACGAGTTCGCTGGCGCGCAGCAGCAGGTCGCTGACGCGCTGCCGGTGGGCGGGGACGTCGACGGCGAGGATCTCCTCAGGGGTGCCGCCGGCGAGCCGGTCGGTCTCCTCCAGGGCCTGCCGCAGGTCGGCGTGGACCGGGCGGGCGGGGGCGTAGCCGAGCGCCTCGGTGAGGTACCAGAGCAGTTCGTGGAGCTGGCGCACCACCGGGAAGACGTCGTACATGGGCTTGGCGTCGGCCGGCGCCTCGCGCCAGCTGCGGCCGCCGAAGGTGACCTGGGAGACGCGCTGCCCGGCGCCGAAGCAGTCGTAGACGGTGCAGCCCTGGAAGCCCCGGTCGCGGAGGCGTTCGTGGATGCCGCAGGTGAAGTCGGTCTGCAGGTTGCGGCACGCGCTGCCGGCGGCCTTGTCGACGGCGAAGTCGGTGCCGGCACCGAAGGGCAGGGCGACGCAGCAGAGGCCGAAGCAGCTGGTGCAGTCGGAGCGCAGCTCGGTCGGCTGAGCCGCCGTGGGGTGCTGCGGCGGCTCGGTCTCGCGCACGTCGCGTGGTCCTTCCAGCGTGGGCACCGGCCGTCCGGTGCGTCGAACCGCCAAGCCTACTGGGCGCTGGTCACACCCACCCCACCCCCTGTAAGGTGTCAATCGGCAGTGCACCTATTACGAGGTGCACCCATGGCGCAGTGCGCCCATGGCATACGGGGGTAGGAGTGCAGGACCCGAGCATCAACGAACTCGTCCGGATGTGGATCGCCGGTTGGAGCGTCTCGCGCGGCGCGGCCGAAGCGGTGGACGAGCCCTGGGGCTGGACGATCGACGTCGGCGTGGTCGGCCACGTCGCCCGGCACGTGCTGCCCGAACCGACCGAGCCCGACGTCCGCAAGATCGCCGAGGCGACCACCGCACCGGGCACCTGGCTGAAGCTGTTCACCGAGGACGCCGTCGCCCGGCCCTGGCTGGGCCCGCAGTGGCGGCTCGACCAGCCGGGGTACCTGATGACCGCCCCGCTGGGCACCGAACGGCCCGAGGTGCCGGCCGGCTACACGGTGACCACCTGGACCCGGGGCGGGGTCGTCCGGACCCTGGTCCGCACCGAGGCCGGACACCTCGCCGCACGCGGCCAGGCGGGCCTGGCCGGCCCCGTGGCCGTGCCGGACCAGATCGTGACCGCGCCCGAGCACCGGCGCCGAGGCCTGGGCGCCCTGGTGATGCGGACCCTCCAGAACGCCGGGCACCAAGCGGGCGCCGACACCGCCGTCCTGGTCGGCACCCCGGACGGCCGGGCGCTCTACACCGCGCTCGGCTGGACCACCCGCTCCCCGATGGCGAGCCTGTTCTACGAGCCCGCAGCCGAGCCCGCCGCCGAACCTGCGGCCGAACCCGTCGCAGAACCCGCAGCCGAGCCCGCCGTAGAACCCGCAGCCGAGCCCGGAGCCGAGTAGGGCAGCAGCTCGGCCCGCTTCGGCGGCCGGCCGTCGCCGGAGGAGCGCCCGGTGAGCCGGCGGCCGATCCACGGCCCCAGGTGGCCGCCCAGCCAGCGGGCGTCGGCGCGCAGCCGCTCGGCCCGGCCGGGCGGGGCGGCGGGCGGCAGCGGGGCGCGCCAGTCGAAGGCGGCGGGGCGGCCGAGCGCCTCCAACACCCCTTCGGCGACCCGGCGGTGGCCCTCGGGCGACAGGTGCAGGCGGTCCTCGCCCCAGAGCCGGCGGTCGTCGAAGCAGGGGGCGGCGAACAGGTCGACGACGGCGACGCCCTCGTCCTGGCCTAGCTCGTGCACGAAGGCCTTCATCCGCAGGATGGCCGGGAGCAGCCGGGCGCTGCCCGCCATCCTGCGGGTCGGGTCGGTGCTGGTGAACAGCACCACGGTGGCGCCGGTGGCGCGCAGTTCCTCGGTGCAGCGGCCGAGCAGCCGCTCGACCCGGGCGATGTCGCAGCCGGGGCGCAGCGCGTCGTTGAGGCCGCCGACGAGGGTCACCAGGTCGGCGCCCATCGCGGTGGCGGCGGGGAGCTGCTCGTCGTGGATCTGGCCGATGAGCTTGCCGCGGACGGCGAGGTTCGCGTAGCGGAAACCGCCGTCACCCCCGGCCTCGGCGGCGAGCGCGTCGGCGACCCGGTCGGCCCAGCCCCGGTAGTGGCCGTCGGGCAGCAGGTCGTCGCACATGCCCTCGGTGAAGGAGTCCCCGACGGCGACGTAACTGCGGTAGGTGGTGGGCACGGGCGGTCTCCGCTCTCCTCCGATGGCTCCGTGGCCCGACGATGCTACGCGGCCGGTCCGGGCACCGGCATCGGACCCCGGCACCGGCACGAGCACGAGCACGGGTGCCTAACCCGCGACGGGCGCCCCGTCGTCCGCCGTGCGGGGGGTGAACCAGTGCTCGCGGACGGCGTCGGTGGGCCGCTGCTCGCCGAGGGCGGGCAGGCCCCACTCCCCCAGCGCCTCGATCACCGGGCGCAGTTCGCGGCCGCGTTCGGTGAGCTCGTAGACCGTGGCGTTGGCGGGCCGTTCGAGCCGGCGGCGCAGGGCCAGGCCGTCGCCCTCCAGCTGCTTGAGCCGGGCGGCGAGGATGTCGGTGGAGACGCCGGGCAGGTCGGCGTGCAGGTCGGTGTATCGGCGCGGGCCGCCGAGGAGTTCACGGACGATCAGGAGGCTCCAGCGCTCCCCCACCGCGTCCAGGGCGCGGGCGACGGCGCAGTACTGGTCGTAGCTTCGGCGTGACATGTGGATCAGCATAGCCAAAAGGTTGGACTTTCCAAGTGCCAACTTGGTAGAACAAAGCATCAGCAACGATGCGGTGGTGACGGTCGGGAGGCCGCAGTGGAGTTTCGGCAGTCCAGCAAGCTGAACAACGTGTGCTACGAGATCCGCGGCCCGGTGGTCGACCAGGCCAACGCCCTGGAGGAGGCCGGGCACAGCGTGCTGCGGCTGAACACCGGCAACCCGGCGCCGTTCGGCTTCGAGGCGCCCGAGGAGATCATCCAGGACATCATCCGCAACCTGCCCAAGGCGCACGGCTACAGCGACTCGCGCGGCATCCTGCCCGCCCGCCGCGCGGTGGTGCAGTACTACCAGCAGCGCGGCGTGACCGGAGTCGGCGTCAACGACGTCTACCTCGGCAACGGCGCCTCCGAACTGATCCAGATGGCCGTCACCGCGCTCGTCGACGACGGCGACGAGGTGCTCGTCCCGATGCCGGACTACCCGCTGTGGACGGCCGTGGTCCGGCTGGCCGGCGGCAAGGCCGTGCACTACCTGTGCGACGAGCAGGCCGACTGGTACCCGGACCTCGACGACATCGCCGCCAAGATCACCGCCCGCACCAAGGCCATCGTCGTCATCAACCCCAACAACCCCACCGGCGCGGTCTACCCGAAGGAACTGCTGGAGGGCATCCTCGACCTCGCCCGCCGCCACCAGCTGATGGTCCTGGCCGACGAGATCTACGACAAGATCCTCTACGACGACACCGAGCACCACTGCCTCGCCGCCCTCGCCGACGACGTCCTCACCCTCACCTTCAACGGCCTCTCCAAGGCCTACCGGGTGGCCGGCTTCCGCAGCGGCTGGCTGGTCGTCTCCGGGCCCAAGCAGCACGCCGCCGACTACCTGGAGGGCCTGACCATGCTCTCCGGCATGCGGCTGTGCCCCAACGTGCCCGCCCAGTTCGCCGTCCAGGCCGCGCTCGGCGGCCACCAGTCCATCAACGACCTGGTGCTGCCCGGCGGCCGGCTCACCGAACAGCGCGACGTCGCCTACAAGGCCCTCAACGAGATCCCCGGCGTCAGCTGCGTCAAGCCCAAGGGCGCCCTGTACGCCTTCGCCCGGCTCGACCCGGCGGTGCACCGGATCGTCGACGACGAGCAGTTCGTGCTGGACCTGCTGCTCCGCGAGAAGATCCACGTCGTCCAGGGCACCGGCTTCAACTGGCCCCGCCCGGACCACTTCCGCTTCGTCACCCTGCCCCGCGCCGACGACCTGGAGACGGCCATCAACCGCATCGGCCGCTTCCTCGCGACGTACCGGCAATCCTGACGCCTAGGCTTGTCGGCCATGACCGTCCTGCGTTCCGTCGCCCTGTTCGTCGTCGCCGCCCTCGCCGAGATCGGCGGCTGCTGGCTGATCTGGCAGAGCGTGCGCGAGCAGCGGCCGTGGTGGCTGGCCGGGCTGGGGGTGGTGGTGCTCGGCGGGTACGGCTTCGTCGCGGCGCTCCAGCCGGACAGCCACTTCGGCCGGGTGCTGGCCGCGTACGGCGGGGTGTTCGTCGCCGGGTCGCTGCTCTGGGGCGTGGTCGTGGACGGCTTCCGGCCGACCCGCTACGACGTGGTGGGCGCGCTGGTCTGCCTGGCCGGGGTCGCGGTGATCATGTACGGGCCCCGGCGCTGAGCGCACTGGTCCTCGGCATTGGGCCCTCCACGCACGGGGTTCTCCACGCACGGGGCCCCGGCGTCGAGGTGCGGACTCCTCGACGCCGGGGCCCGGCAAGCCGGTTCGGGGACTACCAGCCCCAGCCGCCGCCCTGACCGTCGTCGTCGTGGTCCGAGTCCCAGCCCTCGCCGACGTTGCGCAGGATCGTGTAGTTGTCGATCTGCGTGCCGTCCTCGGCCAGCGCGGTCACCTTCATGGACGACTTCTGGCCCAGGTGGGCCGGGGTGACGTCGACCTTGATGAAGGAGTAGCCGGTGTAGCGCACCCGCGACCACTGGATGGTCTCGGGGACCTTCACCTTGCCCTTCCCCCAGTAGTAGGTCTTCACCTCGTCCTGGTGGTTCTCGTGCCCCTCGTAGGTGTCCGGCACGTCGAACTTGTACAGGCTGCGGCCGGCCGCGCCCGCGGTCACGTAGACGACGCCGTCCTTCGCCGGCTCGATGGTGGCGCCGCTCGGCACCTGCTTCGAGACCTTGTTGCCGAGGATCGCGTCGGTGCGCTCGTAGATGTGGTTGTGGCCGTTGATGACCAGGTCCACCCGGAACTTCTCGAACAGCGGCACCCAGGCCTCGCGGACGCCGCCCTCGGAGGCGTGCGCGACGGTGGTGGAGAAGGCGCAGTGGTGGAAGAAGACCACGACGAAGTCGATCGTCTCGTCGTTGCGCAGGTCCTTGAGGGTGCGCTCCAGCCACTTGGTCTGCTTGTTCGCCGAGATGCCCAGGTTGGCCGGGATCTCGTAGGAGACGTCGTTGGCGTCGAGCGAGATGACGCCGACGTTCTTGTAGCGGAAGGTGTAGACGCCGGGGACCTTGCGCGGGTCCGGGCCGTTGTCCGGGAGGAAGAAGCGGGTGTTCTCGCCGCCGTACCCGTTGGGCGAGTACCAGGCCTCGATGTCGTGGTTGCCGTAGGCGACCATCCACGGCACGGTCGCCGCGACCGTCTCGGTCTGGACCAGGAAGTCGTCCCAGGTCCTGGCGTTGTACACGGACTTGTCGGGGTCCGTGCCGGAGCCCGCAGGGTCGGCGTAGCAGATGTCGCCGGCGTGCAGGTGGAAGGACGGCTTCTGGGCCAGGATGACGTGGTCGTTGCCGGCCGCGTGCGAGCTGACGCCCTGGTCGCCGAAGGCGGTGAAGGTGAACGGCTCGTAGACCTTGCCCCAGCGGTGGTCGCGGGAGGGCGCGGTGCGGAAGGTGTGCAGGGTGGAGATCTGCTGCTGCGAGGCCGGGTCGAAGCCCTCGTGGCCGACACCGTAGTAGTAGGTGGTGTCGGGGTGCAGGTCCTCCAGCGCCACGTGCAGGTAGTACTGGTCCACCGGCTGGCTGTTCGGGCTCAGCGCCGGGGTGTGCAGCGTGCGGACCTCGGCCTGGAGCTTGTGGCTGAGCTCCCACGGGGTCTTGCCGAAGCGCAGGAACGGCTTCTTGACCGGCGCCGGGACCTGCCAGGAGATGCGGAACTGGGTGTCGGGCTCGGGCCCGAACTGGAGGTGGCGCCCGAT
This sequence comes from Kitasatospora sp. NPDC059812, assembly GCF_042732075.1. Taxonomy (NCBI): domain Bacteria; kingdom Bacillati; phylum Actinomycetota; class Actinomycetes; order Kitasatosporales; family Streptomycetaceae; genus Kitasatospora; species Kitasatospora sp. NPDC059812. The sequence goes on along the minus strand of NZ_JBHWIO010000066.1, from coordinate 10,151 downwards.
CGGCGCGACCAGCGAACCGTCGACACCGGCCGTCGTGGCACCGGTCAGCAGCTGCGGGCTCGCCGGCGCGGCGAAGGCCGTTCCACTGCCCAGCGCGCCGCCGACGGCGACGGCACCGACGGTCACGGCGCCGGCGCGCAGCATCCGGCGGCGGGAGAAGCGGGCCCGCAGGTACTCGTGCTGCTCGGCCGTGCTCATGCGGTCCGCGAGCTTGGCCGGTACGCCCATGTGAGGGATATCCATGCGCGGGACTCTTCCAGCGGCGCGTTGACCGCACACGGACGCGGGGTGAACGGGCCGCAGCGCGCCGCCCATTCGAACGCCAATGTTCGACCATGATCAGGTAAAGGAGCGCGCCCGCCCCGGACCGACCCCGGATCATGGCCCCGGCCGGCGGCGCGGCCTGAGCCACCGTCGGCGCCGCCGCGGACGGGGGCGCTCAGCCGGAGGGCTCGTCCCAGGTGGAGGGGGACCGGTTGCCGGTGCCGTCGCAGGTGCGGCAGATCTCGTCCCGGTAGGCGTGCTTGGCGCCGGTCGCGTCCACCCGGTAGCGGACGTACACCCCGGTGCCGTCGCAGAGGAAGCAGTTGCCGCCCCCGCCGCCCACCTCGGTGGTCCCGGTGCCCTGACAGGTCCGGCAGCTGAGACCGGCGGTCCGGCCGGTGCCCGCGCAGATCCGGCAGACCGTCGTCATCGTCGTCCTCCCTGGGCGGAACCGCTGGCAGCCACCGGTCATGGTAGTGGGACCGCCGAGGGCGGCGTCCAGCGGATCCTGCTCGGCCGCCGGATCGGCCAACCCCGCTGCGTCCCAACCGTGATGAGGACGGATCGACTCCACCGTCCGCTACTCCGCCAGGCCCTCGCGGACCCGGCGGGACACCGAGATCAGCTGGAGGTCGAGCAGCCCGGGCGGGTCGGCCAGCCCGGGGCCGCCCGCGTGCACCCAGGCGGCTATCTCGTCGATCATGTCGTCCGCCAGCACGAAGCCCAGCCAGACCGGACGCCCGCCCGCCGCCCGCCCCTCCCCGGAGGGGCCGACCACCACCACGTTGGACTGGGTGCACACGTCCAGGCACTTGACCGCGCGGACCCGGCCCGCCGCACCCACCGCCGCCCGCAGCCGCTCGTACTGCCCGGCGTGGTCCACCCCCGGGTGCTTGGCCTCGGTGCCGCAGCAGCAGCCCCGGCAGACGGTGACGGTCACCGGGGAGGCGGCCGCCTGCTTGCGGTCCCGGTCTCGGCGGCTCATCGGCTCTGGAACTCCTCCTGGTCACGGGGCACGCTGCACGCGCAGCCTACCTGGCACGCCAAGAGGCACTGCCGGGTACCGGGTGCCGGGGTTCGGCGGCGGTCCGTAGGATGCCCCCATGGGACACGCGACCACCGAGAAAGCCGTACCGCGGATGCGCCTGGACGCCTCCAACGCGGCCAAGGTCGCGACCACCCTCCAGGCGCTGGCCACCCCCTCCCGGCTGCTGATCCTCGCCGAACTGCGCGAGGGACCGCGCGCGGCCACCGAACTCGCCGACGCCGTGGGCATGGAGCAGTCCGCCTGCTCCCACCAGCTGCGGCTGCTGCGCAACCTCGGCCTGGTCGTCGGCGAGCGCCGGGGCCGCTCGGTGGTCTACTCCCTGCACGACGACCACGTCGCCGCCCTCCTCGACCAGGCCGTGTACCACGTCGAGCACCTGCGGCTGGGCCTCACCGACGAGCGCTGAGGCCGCACGCACCGGTCTACGCCGTGGCCTGAGCCGCCGCGCGGCCGGCGGTGCGGCCGGAGAAGAGGCAGCCGCCGAGGAAGGTGCCCTCCAGGGAGCGGTAGCCGTGGACGCCGCCGCCGCCGAAGCCGGCGGCCTCGCCCGCGGCGTAGACGCCCGGGAGGGGTTCGCCGTCGGGGCGCAGGACGCGCGCGGAGAGGTCGGTCTCCAGGCCGCCGAGCGACTTGCGGGTGAGGATGTTGAGCCGGACGGCGATCAGCGGGGCGGCGCCCGGGTCGAGGATGCGGTGCGGCGGGGCCACCCGGATCAGCTTGTCGCCGAGGTAGCGGCGGGCGCCGTGGACGGCGGTGACCTGGAGGTCCTTGGCGAAGGGGTTGGCGAACTGCCGGTCGCGGGCCTCGACGGCGCGGCGCAGTTCGGCGGGGTCGATCAGCGCCTCGCGGGTCCTGGCGTTCATGCCGCGGGCGAGGTCGGCGAGGTTGCTCGCGACGACGAAGTCGGGCCCGTGCCGCAGGTGGCTTTGGACCGGACCGGGGGCGCCGGGCAGGGCGCGGCCGAGGACGCCGCGCACGGACTTCCCGGTCAGGTCCGGGTTCTGCTCGGAGCCGGAGAGGGTGAACTCCTTCTCGATGATGCGCTGGTTGAGCACGAACCAGGTGTGCCCGTACCCGGTGGACATGATGTGGTCGAGCGTGCCGAGGGTGTCGAAGCCGGGGAAGAGCGGGACGGGCAGCCGGTTGCCGCGCGCGTCCAGCCAGAGCGAGGACGGGCCGGGCAGGATGCGGATGCCGTGCCGGGCCCAGATCGGGTCCCAGTTCTCGATGCCCTCGGTGTAGTGCCACATCCGGTCGCCGTTGATGAGGCTGGCACCGGCGTCGCCGGCGATGCCGAGCATCAGCCCGTCGACGTGGGCGGGGACGCCGGAGAGCAGTTTGGCGGGCGGGGTGCCCAGCCGGGCCGGCCAGGCCTTGCGGACGAGGTCGTGGTTGCCGCCGATGCCGCCGGAGGTCACGATCACGGCCTGGGCGCGCAGTTCGAACCGTCCGGCGGCCTCGCGCGAGCTGGCCTCGCCACGGGCCGCCGAACTGGGCACCAGCACCTCGCCGGTGACGGTGTCGGTGACGCCCGCGGTGGCGGCCAGGCCGGTGACCCGGTGCCGGAAGCGCAGGTCGACCAGCCCGCGGGCGGCCGCGGAGCGGACCCGGCGGACGAAGGGCTCCAGCAGTCCGGGCCCGGTGCCCCAGGTGATGTGGAAGCGGGGCACCGAGTTGCCAGGGCCGTCGGCGAGGAGGCCGCCGCGCTCGGCCCAGCCGACGACGGGGAAGAACCGGACGCCCAGGCCGTGCAGCCAGGAGCGCTTCTCGCCGGCCGCGAAGTCGACGTAGGCCTCGGCCCAGCGGCGCGGCCAGGCGTCCTCGGGCCGGTCGAAGCCGGCGGTGCCGAACCAGTCCTGGCGGGCGAGGGCGTGCGAGTCGCGGATCCGCATCCGGCGCTGCTCGGGCGAGTCGACCAGGAAGAGGCCGCCGAAGGACCAGTGCGCCTGGCCGCCGAGCGAGGCCGCGGGCTCCTGGTCGAGCAGGATCACCTTCCGTCCGGCGTCGGCGAGTTCGGCGGTGGCGGCGAGTCCGGCGAGTCCTGCTCCGATGACGATGACGTCGGCGTCCAGGGCCATGCGCAGTCCTCCGTCGCGGCGGGCGGGACGGCGCGCGCGGGGTGGGCGCCGTCGCTGTGCGCCCGATACTGCGGCCTGCGGTGACGTCCGGTCAACCGGCCGGTAACAACCGACTGCGGCAATTCCGCTCCACACCGTTTCGGAAATGTCTTCGATACACGGTGGAGCGAAATGCGAAATGCGATCTGACGGAATTTCGGAAATTTCCGCGCACGGCATGGACGTCCACGAAACCAACAAGTAACTTACCTGCGAGTAGCCGCGGCCCGGCACGACCCCCACCCGTCGTTTCTCTCCCCCCAGGAGGAACCGTGCTCCGCCCTGCCCGGAAACCCCGATACCTGCGCAGCTCCACCGCGCTCGCCTCCGTCGCCCTGGGCGCCGCCCTCGCGCTCACCTCCACCAGCGCCCAGGCCGCCACCCCGGCGCCCAAGCACCTCGTGGCGCTCGGCGACTCCTACGCCGCCGGCGCGGGCGTGCCCGGCCAGTCGGCGGGCCTGTGCCTGCGCTCCGACCGCAACTACGGCCACCTGGTCGCCGCCGCCCTCAAGGCCGGCGCCTACACCGACGTCACCTGCGCCGCCGCCAAGGTCAAGGCCATGACGCAGCCCCAGTACGACGCCTTCATCCGGGTCAACGACCCGCAGCTGGACGCGGTGACCCCCGACACCGACCTGGTCACCCTCGGCATCGGCGGCAACGACCTCGCGGCCAGCGACCTCGGCCTCGGCGAACTCGTCGCCACCTGCATCGCCGGCGCGGTCGTCAACCCGCTCGGCACGCCCTGCAAGGACGTCTACCACCACGGCTACTGGGACTGGAGCAGCTGGTCCTGGCAGTACGGCAACGACGACCTGGCCGAGCGGATCACCAGCAGCATCGCGCCGCAGGTCGCCGACACGCTGCGGCGCATCCACGCCAAGGCGCCGCGGGCCCGGGTGCTGCTGGTCGGCTACCCGTCCGTGCTGCCCGCCGACGGCCGCTCGTGCATCCTGCGCCAGCCCGTGACCCCGGGCGACGTCGAGTACATGCACGGCGTGCTCGACAAGCTGAACGCCGCACTCAAGAGCACCGCGGCGGCCGGCGGCGCGACGTACGTCGACACCGCCACGCCCACCGCCGGGCACGACGTGTGCTCGGACGACCGCTGGATCGAGGGCGCGCTGCCCGGCTCGCCCGCCGTGCCGTTCCACCCGAACGCCACCGGCGAGAAGGTGATGGCGGACGCGGTGCTCGCCGCGCTGCGGTAGGGCGTGTCTGACAATCCCTAGGCCCCGCAAACCCCGAGGGGGGCGGTGACCGGAGTCCGGT
>NZ_JBHWIO010000066.1:0-5440 GCF_042732075.1 Kitasatospora sp. NPDC059812 | reverse complement strand
GGGGGGGGGTGCCCCGGTCGCCCGCACCCCCCCCCCCTCGGGGTTTGTGCTACTCCGACTTGGCGGCCGCGGCGGCCAGGCCGGCCGACCACTTCTCCTCGACCTTGCCGAACTTCCAGTAGGCGATCGCCGCGACCCAGGTCAGCACGAACAGGCCGACGATCGCGTAGCCGACGAAGTTGAGGTCCAGCCCGCCGATCCAGGCGATCGGGCCGCTGGTGATGTCCAGCTTCTCGCCGAGCAGGCCGATCAGCTCGACCAGGCCGATCACCAGCGCGACCAGCACCGACAGGCCGGTGACGGTCAGGTTGTAGTAGATCTTGCGGACCGGCTTGGAGAAGGCCCACTCGTAGGCGAAGTTCATGAACGAGCCGTCGATGGTGTCCAGCAGGCTCATCCCGGCCGCGAACAGGATCGGCAGCGTGAGCAGCGCGTACCAGGGCAGCGAGAACGCGGCCGCGCCGCCGGCCAGCACCAGCAGCGACACCTCGGTGGCGGTGTCGAAGCCGAGGCCGAACAGCAGGCCCACCGGGTACATGTGCCAGGGCTTGGTGACGGCCCTGGTCACCCGGCCGAGGATGCGGTTCATCAGCCCGCGCCGCTCCAACTGGCGCTCCAGCTCGGCCTCGTCGTACTCGCCCACGCGCATCCGGCGGAACACCTTGAGGATGCCGTTGAAGGCGCCCAGGTTGATCAGGCCGAGGAGCAGCAGGAACGTCCCGGAGACGGTGGTGCCGATCAGGCCGGTCATCGTGTGCAGGGTCGAGTCGTCCGCCTCCACCTGGTCGGCGAGCGAGCGGATGCCGAAGGCGAGCAGCGCGCAGAGGCCGAAGACGATCGAGGAGTGCCCGAGCGAGAACCAGAAGCCGACCGACAGGGGCCGCTTGCCCTGGCCCATCAGCTTGCGGGTGGTGTTGTCGATCGCCGCGATGTGGTCCGCGTCGAAGGCGTGCCGCATCCCGAGGGTGTAGGCGGTCAGGCCCATGCCCGCGCCGAACACCTGGCCGCCGACGTTGTAGTGCTCGGGCGCGACCAGCGCGAGCAGGGTGAACCAGCCGACGACGTGCAGCACGAGGATGAAACCGCCCATCCCGGCCAGGCGCATCCACTCCTCCCGGGTGAGCCGGTCACGCCATCTGACGGGCGAGGCACCTGCGGCGGGGCTGGACATCCTGTGGTCCTTTCGGGTGGTCCGGGCGAAGCTGGGCCATCTTTCCCCCCTCGGGGAAGTAGTTGCAAGTCATGTGCAAATGCCGGACGACGGCGAACGGGGGCATACGGGCGCGGACGAGGGGCGTGCGGCAGCGGGCACACGCCCGCTCGCGCCGGCCTCCACCCCGCCGCCCCGACCCGCGGGGCGCGACCACCGCGCAGCCTTCGTCAGGAAATCGGACGATTCCTCCCCTAGGGTCGAGATGCCGACGCCCGCAGCGCGCTCCCCGTACGCGCCGCGGGCCCGCCGGCGCTCACCGGCCCGGGATCCGATGGGAGCGGCCATGCCGTCCTACCCCTTCCGCACCACCCGCGAGGACGTCCGCATCCCGCTGCCCGACGGCACCCGGCTGGCCGCCCGGCTGTGGCGCCCGGTCAGCGACGAACCCGTCCCCGCCCTGCTGGAGTACTCCGCCGGCCGGCTCACCGACCGCACCGCCGCCGAGGACGCCCGCCGCCACCCCTGGTACGCCGGCCACGGCTACGGCGCCCTCCGGGTCGACACCCGCGGCCACGGCAACTCCGACGGCCTGCCCGGCGAACCCGGCGGCGACCAGGAGCTCGACGACGGCGCCGCCGTCCTCGACTGGCTCGCCCGCCGCCCCTGGTGCAGCGGCCGGGTCGGCCTGCTCGGCGTCGGCGCCGCCGGCACCACCGCCCTGCTGCTCGCGGCCCGCGCCCCCGACACCGTCGGCGCCGTGGTCACCGTCTGCCCCGAAGGCGGCCACCGCCTCGGCGGCGCCCTGCTCGCCGCCGACCTGCACACCCGGCTCACCACCCTGGTCTCCGACGCCGCCCTCCCGCCCGACCCCCGGCACGTCGGCGACGCCTGGCGCGCCGACTGGCTGGCCCGCCTCGAATCCCTGGACCCGCCCGTCGACGCCTGGCTCGCCGCCGGCGAGACCACCGTCCCCGTCCCCGCCCCCACCTTCGCCGTCGCCGGCTGGGGCGACCCCTCCTGCTCCTTCGTGCTGCGCCTGCTCGCCACCTCCCCCACCGCCCGCGCCCTGCTCGGCCCCTGGCCGCACGGCCTGCCCGAGGACACCCTCCCCGAGACCCTGCGCTGGTGGGACCACTGGCTGCGCGACCTCGACACCGGCGCCCTGGCGGAGCCCGCCCTGCGCAGCTGGATCGGCACCCGCTGGACCGGCGAGGAGACCTGGCCCTCCCCCGACGTCCGGGAGATCCACTACGGCCTCGACGGCCCGCTGCGCACCGCCGGCACCGCCTCCGACGACCGCCACGTCCGCGTCCGCTCCCCGCAGCACACCGGCCTCAACGCCGGCGCCTACGTCCCGCTCGGCCGCCCCGCCGACCAGCCGCCCGACCAGCGCGAGGAGGACGGCCGCTCGGTCTGCTTCGACTCCCAGCCGCTGCCCGAACCGGTCGAACTGCTCGGCACCCCGACCGTACGGCTGCGCCTGCGCGAGGGCGGCCCGCCCGCCCAGATCACCGCCCGGCTCTGCGCCGTCGGCCCGGACGGCACCTCCACGCTGCTCACCCGGGGCGTCCTGGTCGCCACCGGCCCCGACGCGGACGTCGAGCTCGCCGCCTGCGCCGGCACCCTCCCGGCCGGGCACCGGCTGCGGCTCGCCCTCTCCTCGGTCTACTGGCCGTGGGTGTGGCCCACCCCGGACGACGCCGGCTACGCGCTCGACCCGTCCCGCTCCGCCCTCACCCTGCCCACCCGCCACCTCGCCGCCGACATGGGCGCCGCCCCCGTCGCCTTCGAGGCCCCCGCCCTGCCCGAGCCGCTCGACATCCACCGCACGGAGCCGCTGACCGCCCGGCCCGAGCACGTCACCGTGCACGACATCGGCCGCCGGGAATGGCGTGCCGAACTCTCCCCCGCCACCGACGGCAGCCGCACCCACCCCGACGGCCTGGTCCGCGACGAGCACACCGTCACCGCCTACCGGGTGCTCACCGGCGCCCCGCTCAGCGCCCAGGCCCGCACCGACCACACCGTGCGCCTCGAACGCCCCGACATCGGCTGGGACGTCACCGTCCAGACCCGCACCCAACTGCGCTGCGACGCCGGGCACTTCCTCAGCATCGTGCAGCTGCGCGCGCTGGAGGCCGGCTCGGTGGTGTTCGCCCGGGAATGGCAGCACCGCGTGCCGCGCTGAAGCGCGCACACCGACGGGCGGGGCGGGGTGCGCCCTGCCGCCGTGAGCCCGGCACGACCCACAGGACGCTCCCTGAGCCCCCCGGTCAGAGGCGGTCGTAGATGGCGGCCAGCTGCCGGAGCACGTCGGTCGCGGCGTCCAGGGCGGGGGCGTCGTGGTGGGCGAGGGCGGTGTCGAGTGCCTGCGCCAGGGTGGTCTGGCGTTCGTCGTGACGGCGGCGGCCCGCGTCGGTGAGGGCGACCAGGACGGACCGCTTGTCGCCCGGGGGGCGCTCCCGGGTGACGTAGCCGGCGGTGGCGAGGTTGTTGACCAGCTGGGTGGTGGCGGCGCTGGTGGTCTCGGTGGCGCCGGCGAGCTGGCCGATCGACAGCGGGCCCGTCTCGGCCAGGACGCGCAGGGCCCGGGCGTGGGTGAGGGAGAGCGCGCCGGGGGTGCGGGTGGCGCGTCCGCGCAGGCGGGAGTCGGCGGCGCTGAGGCTGTAGGCGGCGCGGGCGAGCTGGTCGAGGGCCTGCTCGCGGGCGGGGGTGGGTCGGGGCTGCGACATGGGGGCGGCCTCCGTGGCTCGATCGATGGGCGGGTTGACAACAGAATATCCTAAGTACTTAATAGATAAGTACTTAGTGACTCGGCGGCACCGCCACCGAGCCCCCTATCGACACGGAGGACACCCGTCATGACCGTTCGTTCGACCGGACAGAGCTGGGCCCTGGACATCGCCCTCGCCCAGGGCGGCTTCGACGCCCTGCACCCCCAGGCCAAGGGCACCCTGGAGCAGCTCGGCCACGACCACACCGACTTCGACAAGGTCTTCGCGCTGGTGCAGAGCGGGGCGATGCTCCCCAAGGCCTGGGCCACCGTGGCCGGGCAGGCCGAGGAGCGCGCCGCCCACCACGAGCGGGGCGGCTTCGCCCAGACCGCCGCCGACCTGTACGTGCGCGCCGCGGTGATGTGGGGCCGCGCCCAGTACTCCGTCTTCGACGCCACCGACCCGCGCAAGCTCGCCTTCCGCGAGCACGCCAACCACTGCGTGGAGCGCCTCGGCGCGCTGCGCGACGACCGGGTCCGCCGGGTGGAGCTGGACTTCGAGGGCGGCCGGATCTACGGCCTGCTGCACCTGCCGGCCGGCGAGGTGCGCAACGCCCCCGCGGTGATCCTCGGCCCGGGGATGGACATGATCAAGGAGGACTACATCTACGCCGCCGAGCGGTACTACACCTCCCGCGGCATCGTCGCCCTGTCCATCGAGGGCCCCGGCCAGGGCGAGACCCGGGCGGGCGGGCTGACCGTCGACCTCACCAACTACGAGCGGGCGATCAGCCGTTACCTCGACCACCTGGCCTCGCTCCCGGAGGTCGACCCGCAGCGGATCGGCATGTTCGGCATCTCGATGAGCGGCTACTGGGGCTCGCGCGCCGCCGCCGCCGACCGCCGGCTCGCCGCGCTGGCCGCCTTCGAGGCGGTCACCGGCGACTTCCAGACGATCTTCGAGCAGGCCCAGCCGACCTTCAAGAACAACTACATGTACATGGCCGGCTACACCGACGAGGAGGCCTTCGACCGCGAACTGGTCGCCCGCATGCCGCTCGGCGACCTCGTCCAGGAGATCGACTGCCCGGTCCTGTACGGCATCGGCGAGTTCGACGAACTGACCCGGCTGGAGCAGGCCCTGGCCAACTACGAGCGCATCCGCGCGCCCAAGGAACTGCGCGTCTACGAGAACGAGTTCCACCCGCTGGGCGGGGTCGCCGCCGAGATCTTCCGCTTCGGCGCGGAGTGGATCGAGCGCGCCCTGAACGGCGAGTTCGCCGAGGCCGGGCGCGACGTGCGGCACTACGTGCACCACGACGGCCGCACCACCGACGGCACCGCCAACCCCACCTGGTGGCTCGGCGCCGTCCCCGCCCAGATCACCGCCGCCCGCCGGGCGTGACACCAGGCGCATACAGTCCGGCCCCGGGGTGTGGAAGCCCCGGGGCCGGACGGTGTGCTGGTGGTGCGTCAGCTGGTCTGGATGGAGGTGTCGTCGATCACGAAGCTCGTCTGCAGCGAGGCGTCCTCGGTGCCGGTGAACTTCAGGGTGACCGTCTGGCCCGCGTAGG
>NZ_JBHWIO010000065.1:33598-51657 GCF_042732075.1 Kitasatospora sp. NPDC059812 | reverse complement strand
CTGGTCGGTGGTGCGGGCGGCGCGGTGGTCCACAGCACCCTCCGGTCAGCCCAGGGCCGCCACCCCGGCGGCCGGAGCCGCGCCGGCCAGCGGCGGGCGCAGCGAGGCCGTGCCCAGGCCGGTCGGGCCGAGCGGCACCGTGGCGGGCGCGGGCAGTTCCTCGACCGCCGCCCCCGCCCTGAGCTGCCGCTCCGCGCCGAAGTGCCGCAGCAGGTCCTCCTCGCGGTACCGGCGGCAGTCCCGGTGCCAGACCAGGATGCCCGCGAGCCAGTTCTCCAGCTCCTTCACGTACCCGTCCAGCAGCTCCCGCGCTTCCGGCTCCAGCGCGAAGTCGTCGTACAGGACGGGGAGTTCCTTCGCCGCGACGTGCTGGAACTGGTCCAGCCGGGAGTGCATCAGGTCGTCGACGATCCGGACCGCCGACGGGTAGTCGCAGTTGAAGAAGTTCTGCACCACCAGGACGGCGTTGTGCACCTCGCCCTCGTACTCGACCTCCTTCTGGTACGAGAACAGGTCGTTCATCATGCACGCGTAGTCCGCGGCCGAGTTCTCCAGCGAACGCATCGAGCCGTGCTCGTGTACCCCGGGCGGCACGGCCTTCCCGTGGGCGAGCCGGCTCAGGCTCATGGTGAGGTCGGAGCCGAAGGTGGCGCGGCGCATCTCCAGGTAGTCCACCGGGTCCGGAATCCGGTTCTGCACCTGGTTGTTGAGCTCCCAGATCCAGCTCGCGGTCATGTCCTCGACGGTCTGGCGGAACTTCCGCCGGGCGTCCGCCGTCATCGGGCCGGCGGTGCGCTCCCAGATGTCGGCGAGGCCGCGTTCCAGGGCGTTTGCGGGCTCGGGCGCGGGGCTGCCGTCCACCGGCATGAACAGCGGGAGCCGCTCGTTGGCGAGCTTGGCGCCGGCCAGGTCGCGGGTGCGTCCGAAGACCACCGGGTAGTAGTCGTCGGCCCAGGTCCCCCAGGCCAACCAGGCGGAGGAGACGTCGAGTTGGTCTGCGGTGGCGTTCGGGTGGATGCCGGCCGCGCAGAGCGGGAGGTCGTAGTCCCGCATGGACGCGGCGTCCCAGATGCCGGATCCGGGGATGCCGGGCTGCTCCGCCAGCAGGCCCATCCGCTCGGCCCACTCGATCACCCGCTCCCGCGCGCCGCCCAGGTGCGGGTTCAGGGTGGCCTCGAACGGCAGCTTGAACTCGGGCAGTCGGGACGGCCCGACGGGCTGGTACGGCAGGTGGCCGTGCGACCGGGCCCGCCGGACGGCCGGTCCGACGCCGCCCGGGCCGACCGGACTGGCCGGACCGGCCGCAGGTCCACCGCCGCCCATCGCCCCGCTGCGCAGGATGTCCAGCGCCGAGGTGCCCACCCCGCCGATCGCGAACGGGTCCCACCAGTTGCCGGCGCCGGGCAGCGCGCCGCCCGTTCCCGCCGCGACGCGGCCGCCCGAACCGGCCGCCGCACCACCGCCGTTCATGTACCGGCTGGATCGCATGTGCCACTCGTGGCCGCCGGACTGCCAGTCCTGGAGGCCCTTGACGTACGCCAGCACCCGGGCGCGGCCCTCGGGGGCGAGCCCGGTCTCGGCGAACAGCACGGGCAGTTCGGTGAACACGGTGTTCTCGAACTGCTGGAGCCGCGAGGTGAGCAGGTCGTTGACCGCCTCGGCGGCCTCCTGGGTGGAGCACTCCAGGAACTTCTCCAGCACCAGGATGCCGTTGCTCAGCTCGCCCTCGTCCTCCACCTCCCGCTGGTAGGAGAAGATGTCGTTGCGCAGGTGCACGCCGTCCGAGAAGGCGTCCATCAGCACCCGCAGCGCGCGCGAGCCGGAGACCTCCTTCGGGACCTCGGCGCCGGCCGCGTACTCGACCAGTTGGGCGGACCAGGGCGCGCCGCCCACCTTGCGGCGCATCTCGATGTACTCGACCGGGTTGGAGATCCGGCCGGCGTTGATGTTGGCGAGCTCCCAGAGCGACTCGTTGAGCAGGTTGCGGGTGCTCTCGGCGAAGCGGATCCGCCAGTCCTCGCCCATCACCGGCACGGTGCGCCGCCACAGGTCGGCCAGGCCCGCCTCGACCGGGTTCTCCGGCTCCGGCATCGGGGTGGCCGGGTCGGCCGGCATGAACAGCGGCAGCCGGTCGAGGTGCGCCTTGCCGGCCTCGCGGTCGTTGCTGCGCTTGAACATGTCGAGGAAGTGGTCGTCGAAGAAGAAGACCCACACGTACCAGTCGGTGACCAGCGAGAGCGCCTCGGCGGAGGCGTCGGGGTGGGTGTAGGCGCAGAGCAGGCCGTAGTCGTGGGCGTCCAGGTCGGCCTGGTCCCAGATGCCGGAGCCCTCCAGCATGCCCATCTCCCGTGCCCAGACGGAGGAATGGGCCCGGGCCTCGTCCAGATGGGGGTTGAGGCGTGCCGGGTGCGGCAGGTAGAAGGACGGCAGTTCGAACGGCTGGGTCACGGCGGGCGAGCCTTTCTGGACGCGTCGATTGCACCAAGAATGGCCCGCCGACAGGCCGCCGCACCGGCGCAACGGAAACAGTCATACAAGATGACCAGCCGCCTCCAACCCGCCTGCGCCGCCCTCCTCTTCGCCGCCCGACGCGGGCAAAAAGTACTCCGTCGGCTCTCCCGACCGCCGGATCGGGTGTCTCAGGCGGTCGCTCCGCCAACGAACAAGCCAGCTACGCCAAGGCCCTGGAACACCAAGACTTCCCCTGCTACGGGCGTGTTGACCGCCTCCGCCCCCGCCCCGTCCACCAGACTGGGCGCCGACCCGACGTCAACTCCGAGGAGGGCAAGCCCATGAACGTCACCGTCCGGCTCGCACAGCAGCCCGAGGCCGACGAACTGCTCGGACGGAGTGCGCTGGCCGCGCTCGTCGGCATGTTGCTTGACCAACAGGTGCCGATGGAATGGGCGTTCACCGGTCCGTTGACCATCGCCCAGCGGCTCGGACGCAACGACCTGGACGCCCGGGAGATCGCCGTGTACAACCCGGAGGAGTTCGTCGCCCTCCTGTCCGCGAAGCCCGCCGTGCACCGCTACCCGGCCGCGATGGCCAAACGGGTCCAGCAGCTCTGCCAGTTCCTGGTGGCGCAGTACGACGCCGACGCCGCCGCGCTCTGGAAGGACACCCGCACCGGCAAGGAACTGCTCAGCCGCCTCAACGCCCTGCCCGGTTTCGGCAAACAGAAGTCGCAGATCTTCCTGGCCCTGCTCGGCAAGCAGTACGGCGTGCGGCCGGAGGGCTGGCGCGAGGCGGCCGGCGTGTACGGCGAGGAGGGCGCGCACCGCTCGGTCGCCGACATCACCGGGCCCGAATCCCTCGACCTGGTACGGGAGTTCAAGCAGGAGATGAAGCGCGCCGCGAAGGAGGCCAAGTCCGCGGCGAAGACCACGACCCGGACGACGGCGGTGAGCACGGCCGGGGCGCGCTGAAAACCGATCGCCCGGCCGGCCCCGCCGGGAACCGTTGCCGAGCCGCCGAGGAGTCCACCGCCGTACGGTCCACGGCCTCCCAGGATGCGCTGAGGGCCCCGGTCGCGCGGCGCGACCGGGGCCCTCAGCAGTGCCTGTCAGGCCAGGACGGGCTCCCGCTCGTCCGTCGGATCCGCCGCACCCGCCGTCGCCGGCGCGTCCACCGCACCCGCTGCATCCGCGCCGGCCGGCGCGACCGCCTTGCGCCGCGGCAGCGCGAACATCAGCAGGAACACCACCAGCAGCGCCCCCGCGACCCACCACATCGCGTGGACGAACGCCCCGCCGAACGCGGTGCCCATCGCCTCCGGCGCGACCACGTCGTCCATCGCCCCGAAGAAGGCCACCGACACCAGCGCGAGCCCCAGCGCGTTCCCCATCTGCTGGACGGTGTTGATCAGCCCCGACGCCGAACCGGCGTGCGCGCGCGGCACCTCCGCCAGGATCGCGTCGGTGATCGGCGCGACGATCAGGCCCATCCCCAGGCCCATCACCACCAGCGGCAGTGCCATCTGCCAGGGCGCGATCGCCGTCCCGTACCGGTCCGCCTCCCAGATGTACGTCAGCACGCCCGCCGCCATCACCAGCGCGCCGGTCTGGAGCACCCGGCGTCCGAACCGGGGCACCAGCTTCTGCACGGACAGCCCGGCCGCGGCCGAGACGGCGAGCGAGAACGGGATGCCGGTGGAGCCGGCCTTGAGCGGGCTCCAGCCGAGGCCCAGCTGCATGTACAGCGTCCAGACCAGGAAGAAGATCCCGCAGACCACGCCGAAGGCCAGCTGCACGCCGATGCCGGCCGCGAAGCTCTTCACCCGGAACAGCGACAGCTCGACCAGCGGCGAGCCGTCCCGCCGCGTCTTGGCCTTCTCGTACGCCACGAACAGCGCGAACACCACCAGGCTGCCGGCCATCGACAGGTAGCCCCAGAGCGGCCAGCCGGCCTCCCGCCCGTGCGTCAGCGGGTAGATCAGCATCAGCAGGCCGACGCTCGCCAGCGCCACCCCGACCAGGTCCAGCTTGAGCGCCCGCTCGGCCTTCGACTCGTCGATGAAGCGGCGCCCGAGCAGCAGCCCCGCGATGCCGACCGGCAGGTTGATCAGGAAGATCGGGCGCCAGGCCAGGCCGAACAGGTCCCACTCGGTGAGCAGTGCGCCGATCAGCGGCCCGGAGACGGCGCCCAGCCCGACCACCGCGCCGAACATGCCGAACACCTTGCCGCGCTCCTCCGCCGGGAAGGTCGCGTGGATGATCGACAGCACCTGCGGCACCATCATGGCCGCCGTGCCGCCCTGGAGCACCCGCATCCCGACCAGCATCTCGGGGCCGGAGGCCAGGCCGCACAGCGCGGACGCCACGGTGAACCCGCCGATGCCGATCAGGAACAGCCGCTTGCGGCCGTAGATGTCGCCCAGCCGGCCACCGGTGATCAGCCCGATCGCGAAGGCCAGCGCGTAGCCGCCGGTGACCCACTGGATGGCGCTGAAGGAGGCGCCGGTGTCCTCCTGGATGCTGGGGATGGCGATGTTGACGATGGTGACGTCCACCAGGTCCATGAAGGAGGCGACCATCACGATCGCCAGCGCGATCCACCTCCGTCGGTCCGCGTCCGCGGTCTTCATTCGGTACTCCTCATTCGTCCTGCTCGTCCTGCTCGTCCTGCTCGCTCTGCTCGCACTGCTCGTCGGCACGTCCACGAGGGTACGGGGCATGTAGGTCAGATCCTGTCCCAGTTGTCCGGCATCCTGGACGGCATGACGGACACCCCCGCACGGCTGCTGAACCTGCTGTCCCTGCTGCAGACCCCGCGCGAGTGGCCCGGCAGCGAACTCGCCGAACGGCTCGGTGTCAGCCCCCGGACGATCCGGCGCGACATCGACCGGCTGCGCGACCTCGGCTACCCGGTGCAGGCCACCATGGGCGCGGTCGGCGGCTACCGGCTGGTCGCGGGGACGGCGATGCCGCCACTGCTGCTGGACGACGAGGAGGCCGTCGCCATCGCGGTCGGACTGCGGGCGGCCGCCGGGCACGCGGTGGTCGGCATAGAGGAGGCCTCGGTCCGCGCCCTCGCCAAGCTGCTCCAGGTGCTGCCGGGCCGCCTGCGGCACCGGGTGGGCGCGCTCAACACCGCCACCATGCCACTGCTCACCGGCGACGGCCCGACCGTCGACCCGGACGACCTCACCGTGCTCGCCGGTGCCGTCACCAACCGGGAGCGGCTGCGCTTCGCCTACCGGGCCGGCGACGGCGCCGAGACCAGACGCAACGTCGAACCCGAGCGGCTGGTCTCGGCCGGCCGCCGCTGGTACCTGGTCGGCTACGACCTGGACCGGGACGACTGGCGGCTCTTCCGCGTCGACCGCCTCAGCGAACCCCGCGCCACCGGCGCCCACTTCACCCCGCGCCCGCTCCCGGCCGAGGACGCCGCCGCGTACGTGGCGGGCAAGCTGCGCCGCCAGTCACCGGCCCGCGCCGTGGTCGCCACCGTGCACGCCCCGGCCGCGAACGTCCGGCGGCACTTCGACCGGGGCGACTCCGAGATCGAGCCGATCGACGAGCACCGCTGCCGGCTGCGCTCCCGCACGGACTCCCTGGAGTGGACGGCGGTGCGGCTGCTGACGCTGGACTGCGAGTTCGAGGTGCACGAGCCGCCGGAGCTGATCACCCACCTGCGCACCCTGGCCGCCCGCGCCGCCCGGGCCACCCGCGCGGGCGGCCAGGGCCCGCCGGGCAGGCCCTAAGCCTCGATCCGGTACCAGCAGTCCCCCGCGCGGAACCACAGCGCGCCGTCCCGGCCGTGCGCCCGCACCCGGTCGAGCGCGCCGGGCACGCTCAGCTGCCGGCGCCGGGTCTGCTTCCACTCCTTGCCGATCAGCTGGTACCAGGTCAACTCGCCGCCGCTGGACAGGAAGACGCCCTGCCCGCCGCGGATCGCGAAGCCGACCGGCAGCCGGACCGGGCACGGCACGGTGGTCGACGGCCGGTCGACCGCGTCGATCCGGGTGAGGTGGCTGACCGACGGGCTCGGGTACCAGGCCAGCCAGGCGCTCCGGCCGTCGGTCGCGCCGGCCAGGCCCTCCAGCGGGTAGGACGGCAGCTTGTCCGGGCTCCACACCACCCGGCCCCGGGTGTCGGCGGCCCGCAGCCCGGCGGCCGCCATCGGGTGGTCGCCGTAGATGCCCTCGTCCCCGTAGGCCATCCAGATCCGGCCGTCCAGGTCGGTCACCAGCACCTGGACGTCGTCACCGAGCGCGAGCTCCCGTTCGAGCGCCCCGTCCGCGCCGTACACGGCCGCGTTGGGCAGCCACTCCTCCCCGTCCTGCTCGGCCCGGTACCCGGCCAGCAGCACCCGGCCGCCCGGCAGCAGCCCGAAGTGGTCGGGCGAGCAGGAGACGCCGGACAGCGGCACCCGCCACTCCCCTTGCGGGGAAACCACGACCGCCTCGCCGTCGAACGGCAGCCGGACCGGCGGCCAGGATCCGGCCGGCGCCAGGTGCTGCTCCGGCACCACCAGGAGGGCCAGTTCCCCGGCCGGCCCGACCGTCCAGGCCACGGCCCTGCGACCGGCCGACCGGTCCTCCTCGGGCAGCCGCCAGACCTCGACCGGATCGTGGCCCACCGTGCTCAGACCCCGTACTCGGCGGTGAGCAGCGCCCGCCCCAGCGTGTGGAAGGTCAGGTGGAAGCCGATCTGGGCCGCCGGGGTGTCGGCGGAGACGTCCAGCTTCTCGACGTCCAGGGCGTGCACCGCGAAGACGTACCGGTGCGGGGCGCCGGGCGGCGGGGCGGCGCCGTCGTACTGGTGGCCGGGGAAGTCGTTGCGGCCGTGGAAGGAGGCCGCGCCGGGCAGGTCGTCGTCCGAGGAGCCGGCGCCGCGCGGCAGTTCGACCGTGTCGGCGGGCAGGTTGAGGGCGAGCCAGTGCCACCAGCCGGAGCCGGTGGGCGCGTCCGGGTCGTAGCAGGTGACGGCGATGCTCCGGGTGCCCTCGGGCAGCCCCGACCAGGCCAGCTGCGGTGACCGGTTGCCGCCGGCGTGGCTGAACTCCCCGGCCAGTGTGCCGCCGTCGGCGATGTCCTGGCTGGTCAGGGGGAAGGACGGCACCTGCGGCAGGAAGTCGTACGGCAGCGGCGGGCGAACGCTCATGGGGTGGTCACCTCTCAACGGGCCGTGGACGGCCTCGGGCTGAAGGACGCTGAAGAACACGGTCCGACGGGCACGGCCTGTCGGACACGGTCTGTCGGACACGGCTCACTGTAGTGGGGTGCCCGTCCGGTCCGGCCGCCCCGATCCGGTCGCCCCTCGTTCGGGCCCGGTCCGCTCAAATCGCCAGGTATAGACCAATCCGGCCCCTGCGGCTAGCGTGGACAGCGCACCCGCCCCCAGCTCCGGAGCCGCACCGTGGAGTCGTCCGTCCTCGCCTTCGCCACCGACCTGCTCGACGAGGGCGCCGACACCTTCTTCGGCAACCTCACCGACCGCGCCGGGGTCGGCGGCGTCACCCTCGCCTCGGTCTACCACGAGGCCCGGGACGTCTTCCCGCACAACCCCCGCCGGGTGATCCGCTACCTGGAGCCCGGCGCGGCCTACTTCCGCCCCGATCCGGCCCGCTGGCGGGGCCGCCGGCTCGCGCCCGCCCCGTCCACCGCGATCGGCGACCGCGACCCCTTCGCCGAGGCCGCCGCCGAGACCCGCCGCCGGGGGCTGAAGCTGCACGCCTGGACGGTGTTCTGCCACAACGACCGGCTCGGCTTCGCCCACCCGGACTGCGCCCCGGCCAACGCCTTCGGCGACCGCCACCTCACCGAGCTCTGCCCGGCCGCCCCGGAGGTCCGGGAGTACGCGCGGACCCTGGTCACCGAGCTGGCCCGGTACGGCGTGGACGCGATCCGGGCCGAGTCCCTGCACTTCCACGGGCTGCGCCACGGCTACCACCACGAGCGCTACTTCGAGGAACTGGGCGCGGGCGCCGAGGCGCTGCTCGGCATCTGCTTCTGCCCGCACTGCCGCGCCGCCGCCACCCGCGTGGGCGTCCCGGCGGAGGAGGTCGCGGAGGCCGTCCGCACCGAGCTGCGCCGCCGGTTGGCCGACGAGGCGGCCGCCGCCGAGCCCGCCGACCTGAGCGCGCTCGCGGACGGCGCCCTGGCCGCCTACCTGGACGCCGCCACCACCACCGTCACCACGCTGGCCGCCGAACTGACCGAGGAGGCCCGGCTCCACGGCATGCGGCTGAGCTTCATGGACGGCGCCGGCCCGGGCAAGGGCTGGCTGTCCGGCATCGACCTGCCCGCGCTCGCCAAGGCGACCGACCAGATCGAGACGCTCGGCTACGCGAAGACCCCGGAGGCCGTCCGGGAGAAGATCGCCGCGTTCGCCCTGCACGGCGTCCGCCCGCAGGACATGGCGGTGATCCTGCGGCCGATGGCCTCGGACTGCGACGGTCCGGCGAACCTCGCCGCCAAGATCGCGACCCTGCGCGAACTGGGCGTCCCTGAGGTCGAGTTCTACAACTACGGCCTGATGCGGCTGTCCTCGCTCGACCGGATCGGCGCCGCCCTGGCCGGGTAGGCACCGCGGGGCCCGGCCGCTACCGCCGCCGCTTGGACGTCCCGAACAGGCTGCGCGAGATCTCCTGCCCGAGCTGCTTCCCGGCCGAACGCGCCAGGGACTTCACCGTCGGGTTGCTGAGCAGCGAATCGAGCAGCCCGCCCGCCCCCTTCGGCTCCTCCCGCCGCGGGGCGGGCTCCCGCTCCTTCGGCACCCTGGCCGGTGCGGCGGCCTCCGGCCTGGGCGCCCGCGCTGCCCGCGCGGCCAGCTTCTCGTACGCCGACTCCCGGTCGATCGCGTCCCGGTAGCGCGCCGTCAGCGGCGAGGCGTCGACGACGGCCCGCAGCGCGCCCGCCTCGATCGGCCCCATCAGGGACTGCGGCGCCCGCAGCCGGGTGGCCGCGACCGGCGTCGGCGCGCCCTTCTCGGAGAGCACCGTCACCACGGCCTCGCCGGTGCCGAGCGAGGTGAGCACCGCGCCGAGGTCGTAGGAGGAGCGCGGGAAGGTCGAGACGGTGGCCTTGAGCGCCTTGGCGTCGTCCGGGGTGAAGGCGCGCAGCGCGTGCTGCACCCGGTTGCCCAGCTGCGCGAGCACGTCGGAGGGGACGTCGCGCGGGGATTGGGTGACGAAGAAGATGCCCACGGCCTTCGAGCGGATCAGCCGGACGGTCTGGGTGATGGCCTCCAGGAAGGCCTTGGAGGCGCCCTTGAACAGCAGGTGCGCCTCGTCGAAGAAGAACACCAGCTTGGGCTTGTCCAGGTCGCCGACCTCGGGCAGTTCCTGGTAGAGGTCGGCGAGCAGCCACATCAGGAAGGTGGAGAACAGCCGCGGCCGGTCCTGGACGGCGGGCAGTTCCAGCACCGAGACGACGCCCCGGCCGTCCGGGGCGGTCCGCAGCAGTTCGGCGGTGTCGAACTCGGGCTCGCCGAAGAACGCCCCGGCGCCCTCGTTCTCCAGCAGGGTGAGCGCGCGCAGGATCACCCCGGCGGTGGCCGACGAGAGACCGCCGATGGTCCTCAGCTCCTCCTTGCCCTCGGGCGAGGCGAGGAAGGCGATGACGGCGGTGAGGTCCTTGAGGTCGTACAGCTCCAGGCCCTTGGTGTCGGCGTAGTGGAACACCAGGCTGAGCGAGGACTCCTGGGTCTCGTTCAGGTCGAGCACCTTGGCGAGCAGCAGCGGCCCGAAGCTGGTGACGGTGGCGCGGATCGGGATCCCGGCGCCCTGGCCGCCGAGCGAGTAGAACTCGACCGGGCAGCCCTGCGGGCTCCACTGCTGTCCGACCTCGGCCGCGCGGGCGGCGGTGCGCTCGCTCGGCGCGCCGGGCGCGGCGACGCCGGAGACGTCCCCCTTGACGTCGGCGAGGAACACCGGCACGCCCTGGGCGGAGAGCTGTTCGGCGATCAGCTGGAGGGTCTTGGTCTTGCCGGTGCCGGTGGCGCCGGCGACCAGCCCGTGCCGGTTGAGCACCCCGAGCGGGATGCGCACCTGGGCGTCCGGGTAGGCGGTGCCGTCCAGCAGCACCGCGCCGAGGTCGAGGGCGGGCCCGGTGAAGGCGTACCCGTCGGCGACCTCCCGGACGGCCGACGGGGTGAGGGCGGAGGACATCGGGGCACTCTCCTGGGCGGTGCGGGGAGGCGGGGCGGGCCCGGAACCCGGTCCCGGGCGGGCCGTGTCCCGATCGGAACCCGGCGATGTTCGCGACATTTCCCATCAAACAGCCGCAATCGCCCTCCCGCAGCTCACACCCGAGCGCGTGGCGGCGTCGCGGCGGCTGCGCCATCCGCCGCCCAAACGGTAGGCTTTCCGTGTGATCTTCAAGCGCATCGGCAATGGGCGGCCGTACCCGGATCACGGCCGGACGAGCACCCGACAGTGGGCTGACGTCGCCCCACGCCCGGTGCGGCTCGACCAGCTGGTGACCACCAAGGGGCAACTCGACCTCGAAACCCTGCTCGCCGAGGACTCGACCTTCTACGGGGACCTCTTCGCGCACGTGGTGAAGTGGCGCGGCGACCTGTACCTGGAGGACGGACTGCACCGGGCGGTGCGGGCCGCACTGCAGCAGCGCCAGGTGCTGCACGCCCGGGTCCTCGAAATGGAATGACGGACCCTCTGCACGGGCTCCTGGACCGCCCCCTCGCCACCCGGCGGAGGGCGGTCCGCGCGTACCCGGGTACCTCCTTTCGGGTACCGGCGTACTCCAGATGATGATCATTTAGTACCTTCGCAGCCGGACGGCACTACGCTGCTGACTACGGCCGCGACCAGGGGATCCGCCCGCACCACGGGATCCACTCGCACCAGCCGATCCGTCATCCCGACCCCGCCCTGGCACGAGGGGGAGACAAACCGTGAGCATGTTGACTCCCCAAGGCCTCAAGGGGAAGCAGTACCGCGTCACCGGCAACGCCTATCCACGACTCGGCCGGCCCCCGAGGAAGAGCCGCAAGGTGATCTCCGGGCTCGCGAGCCTGCTCGCCCTGGCCCTGATCGGCCTCGGTGGCGTCCAGCTCTACGACATCTTCAGCGGGAAGAACAAGAACTCCTCCGCCCAGGCCTGCGTGACCCCGTCGGGCAAGCCGCTGGCCGCCCCCTCCCCGGGCGCCACGCCCGGTGCGCCCACCGGCTCCGGCGCGCCCGCCGCCCCGGGCGACCCGCACGCGATCCCGCAGCCGGCCGGCGTCACGGTGAACGTCTACAACGCCACCACCAAGGGCGGCCTGGCCGGCCGGACCGCCGAGGAGCTCAAGAAGCGCGGCTTCACCATCGGCAAGGTCGGCAACGCCCCGGCCGAACTGGACAAGAAGGTGCCCGGCACCGCCCAGGTGATCGCCGGCCCGGCCGGCGCCGGCGCCGCCACCCTGCTCGGCTCGCAGATCGCCGGGGCCACCACCACCGCCGACGCCCGTACCGACGGCACCGTGGACTTCGTGGTCGGCGACAGCTACAACGCCCTGCTGGACGAGACCCAGGCGGCCGCCGCCCTCGCCCTCGCGACCAAGCCGTCCCCCACCCCGACCGCCACCGGCAGCTGCTGAGGCCGGTCGTCCCGCGCAACAGGAGAGCCCCCCGGCACCGCGCCGGGGGGCTCTCGTCCGTTCGGGGGATCCGCTCAGCCGGCGGTGCCGTACAGGCGGTCGCCCGCGTCGCCGAGGCCGGGCACGATGTAGCCGTTCTCGTTGAGCCGCTCGTCCAGGGCGGCGGTGACCACGGTGACCGGCAGGCCGGCCAGCTCGCGCTTCATCACCTCGACGCCCTCGGGCGCGGCCAGCAGCACCACGGCGGTGACGTCGGTGGCGCCGCGCTCGATCAGCATCTTGATCGCCACGACGAGGGTGCCGCCGGTGGCCAGCATCGGGTCGAGCACGTAGACCTGGCGGCCGGAGAGGTCGTCCGGCATCCGGGTGGCGTAGGTGGAGGCCTCCAGGGTCTCCTCGTTGCGCACCATGCCGAGGAAGCCGACCTCGGCGGTCGGCAGCAGTCGGGTCATCCCGTCCAGCATGCCGAGACCGGCGCGCAGGATCGGCACGACCAGCGGGCGGGGGTAGCTGAGGCGGGTGCCGAGCGTGACCGCCACGGGGGTGGTGATCTCCACCTCGTCGGTGCGGACGTCCCGGGTGGCCTCGTAGGCGAGGAGGGTCACCAGCTCGTCGGTCAGGCGACGGAAAGTCGGCGAGTCGGTGCGCTCGTCGCGCAGGGTGGAGAGCTTGTGGGCCACCAGGGGGTGGTCGACGACGTGGAGACGCATGTATCGAGGTTAGCCCGGGTCTGCACGCCTGTACGACTCGCCGCGTGCCGACCGCCCCGTCGCCGGGGTGCACCCGGCCGTATCGAGCCGTGACGCCCCGCGAATGTCCGGACGGAAGCGCCTCCTGTGGTATCAACCGGGCTGATCTGGGAATGTCACGTCTTATGACGAGCAACCCGAACGCCGGGGACGGCTCGGCGGACGAGCCCGCAGGCCGGTCGGGCAATCGCCCCGGCCCGCCACAGGACCCCCCGGAGACCGAGGCGGACCGCCGCAGGCGGCGGGCCGTCTTCCTGCGCGAGCTCACCGAGGCCCGCGAACTCCGGGAGCGGGTCCAGCCCCGGCGGACCAAGGAACGGCGGATGCGCGAAGCCATGCGGATGCGAACCTTCCGGATCTGACGAGGATCCGCAGCGGTTCCGGCGCGGCTCCCCCCGCAGCTCCCCCTGCGGCTCCGCCGACCGGCCGGTCCGGATCCGGTGGGCCCCGGGCGGTGGCGCCGGCGCCACACCGGCCGCCGGCCGGCCCTTCCGACACGACCTGCAAAGACGCGCTGCCGAACACCCCCCGCAAGGGCGGGCTTTCTGTCACGATTCCGATGGGACGGTCCGAACGAGCGGACCGCCTCTGGCGCGGGGGCGGCCAGATTTTCGCGTTGCCCGAGCGCGCCGACAGCCGAGACCGAGATCTTGGGAGTGTCCCTGGTGGCGTACTTCGCTGCAGTGCTTGCTCGCACCGAGGACGGGTGGGATGTGAGCGAGACGGAGCTCGACGACGTCGAAACCCTCGCCGACCTGACCGAACTGGCCCGCGACTCCACGCAGGACGACGACAGCGTCCTGATCTTCATCGAACAGGAGGACGCCTGGTTCGCCATCGTCCGGGTGGACGGCGAGGAGGACCCGCGGATCTTCGTGTCCGACGGCGCCGCCGCCGCCCGCAGCTCCTACGGCTCCGTCCTCACCGACGAGCTGGTCGACCAGGCCGGTGAGAGCGAGTTCGGCGACCTGGACCACCTGGTCGTCGAGCTGGAGGAGGACGAGGAGGCGCAGGAGCAGAACGAGGACGCCCGCAGCGGCGTCCCGGTCGGCCCGCTCGGCGACGCCCACCTGCTCACCGAGTTCGGACTGGCCGCCGAGGAGCTGCTCGCCCTCAGCGGCGAGGGCGCCGTCCCGGGCGACGCCCTGGAGGAGATCGCCGAGGCCCTCGGCTGCGGCGAGGTCCTGGAGGCGGTCCGGTAGCGGGCGGTGACCAGGCCGGTGACCAGGCCAGTGCCCACCGCTGGATACCCGACACTGGATGCCATGCAGTCCGCATCCGCCCCGCAGGCCGTCCCCCGCATCGCCCCCCTGCCCGCCCCCGTCCGCCCCGACCCGGTCCGCGACCGCTGGGCGGCGCCGATGCGCCTCGCCATCGCCGAGGCCGCCCTGGCGCCGGCCACCGGCGACGTCCCGGTCGGGGCGCTCGTCCTGGGCCCGGACGGCGAGGTGATCGGGCGCGGCCACAACGAGCGCGAGGCGGTCGGCGACCCGACCGCGCACGCCGAGGTGGTCGCGATCCGGCAGGCGGCCGAACGGATCGGGGAGTGGCGGCTCGGCGGCTGCACCCTGGTCGTCACCCTGGAGCCCTGCACGATGTGCGCCGGCGCCATCGTGCTGTCCCGGATCGACCGGGTGGTCTACGGCGCCCTCGACGAGAAGGCCGGCGCGGCCGGCTCGCTCTTCGACGTGATGCGCGACCGCCGGCTCAACCACCGCCCCGAGGTGGTCTGGGGCGTCCTCGCCGACGAGTGCGGCGAGCAGCTGCGCGAGTTCTTCGAGTCCCACCGCTGACGTCCGGCGCCGACTTCCGCCGCCGGGTCCCCCGCCGGCCGCCCGTCCCTATGGATTTCGTGACCGCGCACCCGTCCGGTAGAGTTCCCCTCGGTAGCGTGTCCGAGCGGCCAAAGGAGCACGCCTCGAAAGCGTGTGTGGGGGCAACTTCACCGTGGGTTCGAATCCCACCGCTACCGCTGGAAAGCCCGAAGGCCCGTCCGATCCGGACGGGCCTTCGGCGTTTCCGCGCACCCTCGAACGCGAAAAGGGCTCCGTACTCCGGGCTGATGACCACCAACGCCCGGAGAGTACGGAGCCTGGAAAGGGGGAGCGGCTCGGGGGGACGACCGCTCCCCCGGCGGAGTCCCACAACCGGCGCCGCGTCGGGGGGAAGCCGCGGCGCCCGGTCCCACAGCGGGGAGCTCCGGATCCACGCACCGGGGATTCCTGCCAGATCCTCGGCACGTCTTCCATCCTGCCGCCCGGGCCGCTTCCGGGCATCCGGAGAAAGGCCCCACTCACGGGGACCTTCGTCCCGCCGGGCGAACGCGTCGCACACTTGATAGCCCGTCCGATGGATAAGCTGCTTCCGCAGGGCCGCTCGGGGATCCGGATGGCGGCGGCCCACAGCAGGAGAGGACGACACCCGATGGCGCAGGCGAAGAAGATCGGCATGGCCCTCCTGCTCATCTTCGTCCTCTACTCGATCATCAGCTCGCCGGCCCGCTCCGCCCAGCTCGTCCAACTGGGCTTCGAGGGCATCTCGAACGCGGCCAAGGCGGTCGGCACCTTCATGACCGGACTGATCAAGTGAGCGCTCCGCTCGCATAGGGCCCGTCGTCCCGCCCCGGCGCACCGGCTACGGTGTGCGGGACCCTCTGTCCCCGTCCGCGAGGAGCGGCAATCGTGATCCGGCATCTGGTCCTGTTCAAGCTCAACGAAGGCGTCCGCAAGGACGACGAGCGCGCGCTCGCCGGCGCCAAGGCGTTCGCCGAGCTGGGTTCGCTGATCCCCGAGCTGCGCGAGTGGGAGTGCGGCTGGAACACCACCGAGCGGGACATCGCCCACGACTACGCGATCAACAGCCTGGTCGAGGACCGCGACGCCCTGCACGCGTACCTGACCCACCCGGCCCATCAGGCCGCGGCCGGTCAGTGGCGCGAATTCGCCACCTGGGTGATCGCCGACATCGAGGTCTGACACCCGAGGCACCCGGGTCCGTCCCTCGGACGGCCCGCCGCGCCCCGTCCGGCCACCGGAGGGGGCGCCTTGCTCCGCCCCGGAACGATCCGTGCGGCGCCTGGGCGGGAAGCCCGGTGAAGCCCCGATGCCGCACCAACACACCTCCGCCGGGTGCTTGCCCGACCTGCGCCCGCCTTGTGATGCTATGACCGGTTTTGCCGGACATGGCGAGGTGGTGAAGCAGCCGCGACACCCGATCCGCAGGGCCCTTCGTTATCGACTGAGGGAGGGGTGACGTGTCCGACGAGGTACTGGCGTCGATCATCAGCCCGGCCGGCGAGCTCCGCCCGGACGGTCTGCGCGGCCCCGGCGGCCGCCCCGCGGTGGACGTCCGGACGCTGACCCGGGTGCTGTTCGAACGGCTCGCGGAGCTGCCCCCGGGCACCCCCGAGCGGGAGCGGGTCCGGGCCGCCCTGATCGAGGTGAACATCCCCCTGGTCCGCTACGCGGCCACCCGCTTCCGCAGCCGCAGCGAACCGATGGAGGACGTCGTCCAGGTCGGCACCATCGGCCTGATCAACGCGATCGACCGGTTCGACCCCACCCGCGGCGTCCAGTTCCCCACCTACGCACTGCCCACCATCCTCGGCGAGATCAAGCGCTACTTCCGGGACAACGTCCGCACCATGCACGTCCCGCGCCGGCTCCAGGAGCTGTGGGTCCAGGTCAGCGGCGCGATGGAGGAGCTGACGGTGCTGCACGGCCGGGCCCCCAAGGTGCCGGAGATCGCCGCCAGCCTGCGGATCCCCGAGGAGGACGTCCGGGCCTGCCTGGACGCCGGGCGGGCCTACAACGCGGCCTCGCTGGAGGCGGCGCAGGAGCACGAGGGCGGACTCGCCCTGCTGGACCGGCTCGGCTACGAGGACTCCGCGCTGGCCGAGGTCGAGCACCGGGACATGGTCCGCCACCTGCTGGTCCAGCTGCCCGAGCGGGAGCGGCGGATCGTGATGCTGCGGTTCTTCGCCAACCTGACCCAGTCGCAGATCAGCACCGAGCTGGGGATGTCCCAGATGCACGTCTCGCGGCTGCTCTCCCGCATCCTGACGAGGCTTCGGACCGGCAACTCCTGGGAAGACTGAGATTGCAGCGCGTTACCCTCGCGTGACATCTTGCGACGTTCGGGTTTGCCGTGCACCGTGTTCCGGTATGGAGGGGGAGGGCCCCCGCCGGGAACCTCCGTGCGACGGCCCCCGTTCAACTGTCAGTCACAAGGGGGTGGGCGCATGTCCGGAGAGCTGGGCACTGCGGAGATCCACGCTGGTCAGGCCAACGGTACGGCTGTCGCCGAGGACCGGATCCCGCTCCAGCGGGTCCCGGCCGCCGCGCCGCCCGGGCCCGAGGCGCCGCCCGGCTCCGGGCTGGACACCCGGACGCTGTCGCGCTCGCTGTTCCTGCGGCTGGCCGCCCTGGAACCGGGCAGCGCGGAGCACACGTACGTCCGCGACACCCTGATCGAGCTCAACCTGCCGCTGGTCCGGTACGCCTCGGCGCGCTTCCGCAGCCGCAACGAGCCGATGGAGGACATCGTCCAGGTCGGCACCATCGGCCTGATCAAGGCGATCGACCGGTTCGACCCCGAGCGCGGGGTGGAGTTCCCCACCTTCGCGATGCCCACCGTGGTGGGCGAGATCAAACGCTTCTTCCGGGACACCAGCTGGTCGGTCCGGGTGCCCCGGCGGCTCCAGGAGCTGCGGCTGGCGCTCACCAAGGCCGGTGACGACCTGTCCCAGCGGCTGGACCGCTCCCCCACCGTCGCCGAACTGGCCACCTGCCTGGGGGTCAGCGAGGAGGACGTGGTCGAGGGCCTCGCGGTGGGCAACGCCTACACCGCCAGCTCGCTCGACTCCAGCCCCAGCGAGGAGGACGGCGACGGACCGCTGGCCGAGCGGCTCGGCTACGAGGACCTCGCGTTGGAAGGCGTCGAGTACCGGGAGTCGCTGAAGCCGTTGCTGGCCAAGCTGCCGCCGCGCGAGCGCCGGATCATCATGCTGCGGTTCTTCGGCAACCTCACCCAGTCGCAGATCGGCGACGAGATCGGCATCTCCCAGATGCACGTCTCCCGGCTGCTCACCAGGACGCTGACCCAGCTTCGTGAGGGCCTGATCAGCGAGGGCTGATCCTGCCCCGGGAGGCCACCCGTCGCGGGGGGGGGGGGGGGGGGGGGCGGCGGGGGGGGGGGGGCGGCGGGGCGGCCCGCGCGCCCCCGCCCACGGCCGCCCGGGGGGCGGCGACTCGCGCGGGAGCGA
>NZ_JBHWIO010000065.1:14524-33588 GCF_042732075.1 Kitasatospora sp. NPDC059812 | reverse complement strand
GCTGCCCCCCCGCCCGCGGCCCTTCTTCCGTGCGGGCGTTTCCCCCGTGGGCGTAGCTCGCCCGGGGAGCGCACCCGGGGGGGGCCGGCCCGGCGGCGCGACCGGCGGCGGCGACGGCGTCGTCCATCGCCCGGCCGACCACTGCGGCGGCGCGTTCGACGACGAGTTCGGCGGCGCGTTCGACGACGCGCAGGTAGTCGGCGAGGACGGTTCCGCGGTCGGCGCCGACGGCGTGCGCGCGGGGGCCGAAGTCGTCGGCAACGACATGGTTCAGGCCATCACTGCACAGGGCCACAGCACACCGCGGCGCCCGCCCGCCCGGCCGTCCAATAGCCGCCGGGATCACGGGCGTTGGCCTTACCGCGGCAGCCCGGGACTGCGCCCGACCAGCGCCGTTCGACCGGCTCCGGCGCCGCTTTCCGCCCGGCCCCGATTGCACCGGACTCGGTCCGCCGATCGGCCGCGCGTGCACCTCCATTGCATATTCGGACTGTCACATGGCACAGCGGTGCCCGATATTGCATGAACCTGCCCAAGGCGTCGGCAAGATGTGCAAGAGTGTCATGCGCGACGACGACAGTGCAGGTGTCCGGTGGTCCGCCCAAGCCGCACGGGCGGTAACCAGGTGTAGCTCTCAGCTTCCGCTTTTTCATTCTCAATTCATTATTTGCATGGCCGGTCCGGTTCCGGTCACAATCGGCGCCTTCATGGCTTCGCCATGAACGTTGGTAACAGGTTCGCTGCACTCTCGCCCAATTGGTCCCTCGCAGAGGCCCCCCTCGACCAGGATGGGCGCCGGGCAGCCTGCTGCCCGCGAACAGCTACAGGGCAGGCGAGCGCTGAGCAGCGAGGCGCCTACCCAAGGGGAGGATCACCATGGGTCGAGCGACCCGAAGAGTTGCCGCGTGCGCGGCGGCAGTTCTGCTGGCCAGCGGCCTGCAGACCACCCTGGCCCACGGCGACACGCCGCCCAGGATCGACCTCACCATCCTGGTCATCGACGACGGAGGCCCGTCGGTCGCGGCGATCACCGCCGAACTCAAGAACCAGGGCACCCCGTACAAGGTCGTCAACCTCAACGACACCAACCGTCCCATCATCAACTCCGCTTTCCTCAGCGACACGGTGAACGGCCAGCCCCGCGGGAAGTACCAGGGCATCGTCCTTCCCAACGAAAACCCCTTCCCCAACAGTGCGGCCGAGATGACGGCCATCGCGGGCTACGAAGCTGCATTCGGAATCCGGCAGATCGACGCGTACACGTTCGCCAGTCCTGCGGTGGGGCTGAACTACGCGGTGAATCCCGGTTACTACGGCACGCTGGACGGATTCCAGGGCGCCACCACCACGGCCGGCACTTCGGGCCCGTTCGGGTACCTCAAGGGCAGCGTGCCGTTCGAGGACAACGATCCGACCGTCAGCGAGAGTTACGGCTACCTGGCCACGCCACTGGCCAACCTGCCGGCCGGCGCCTCGTTCGTCCCGCTGGTCGACGCCGCGATCCCGAGCACCACCTCGCGCGGTTCACTGGTCGGCGAGTACACGCACGACGGCCGCAAGGAACTGGTCGTCACGTTCGTCTACAACCAGTACCAGCAGCAGTACCGCCTGCTCGCCCGCGGCATGGTCGACTGGATCACCCAGGGCGTCCACCTCGGCTACGACCGCAACTACTTCGCGGCCCACGTGGACGACGTCTTCCTGGCCGACGACCGCTGGGACACCGTGCTCAAGTGCACCCCCGGCGACGTCACCTGCCCGCCCGGCACCCCGGACACGGCCAACCCGATCCGGATGACGCCGGACGACGCCCAGCACCTCAAGCAGTGGCAGACCGCCAACAACTTCACCCTGGACATGGTGTTCAACGGTGGCGGCAGCGAGGACTGGAAGGCCGACCACCAGACCACGGTGGACCCCACGGTCAACCAGATGATCGCCGACCAGAACAGCTACCGCTGGGTCAACCACACCTACAGCCACCCGTACCTGGGCTGCGTCCAGGACGTCACCGTGGTGCCGTGGCGCTGCACCAAGGACTCCGCGGGCAAGACCGTCTGGACCGACCAGAACACCATCTCGGGCCAGATCAAGGACAACTTCGACTGGGCCGCCAAGAACGGCCTGAAGGTCGACCCGCAGGCCCTGGTCACCGGCGAGCACTCCGGTCTGCTGACCGCCCCGCAGGAGACCAGCGACAACCCGAACCTGGCGCCGGCGCTGGCCGCCAACGGCATCAAGTTCACCGGCAGCGACGCCTCCCGCGAGCCCGCCCAGCGGGCCGTCGGCTCGTCCACGCTGACCGTGCCGCGCTACCCGATGAACGTCTTCTACAACGCCGGCACGGCGAAGGAGGAGGCCGACGAGTACAACTGGATCTACACCAGCAAGGCCAACGGCGGCAGCGGCGTCTGTGAGAACAACGCCAACTCCACCTGCCTGACGCAGCCGCTGGACGCGAACACCGGCTTCCAGTCGTACATCGTGCCGCTGGAGGCCCGGATCGACCTCGGGCACGTGCTGAGCAACGACCCGCGGCCGCACTTCATCCACCAGTCGAACCTGTCCGAGGACCGGATCCTCTACCCGGTGCTGGAGAAGATCCTCGGCACCTACCGGTCGCTGCACGCCGACAACACCCCGATCGTGAACCTCGGCGAGCGCGAGATCGGCCAGGAGTTCCAGCGCCGCGCCGCCTGGAACTCGGCCGTCTCGGCCGGCCAGGTCACCGGCTACCGGGTCGGCAACACCGTCACGGTCAACGCTCCGGCCGGTGTTCAGGTCCAGGCCACCATGCCGACCGGAACTTCTCAGAAGCTGGTCATCGGATCGACCGCCTTCGGTTCGTCCTACGCCGGTACGATCTCCGGTTGGGTGTCCCCGGGCACCCTGCAGAGCAGCGTCTCCCTGCAGCTCCCCTCGGCCGGCACCCCGGCCGCCCCGGCCGCCGTCGCCCCCGGCGTCGCGGCCAAGTCCGTCCCGGCCCCGGCCCCGGCGGACAAGAAGGTCGTCCCGCAGGGCGTCGCCACTCCCGTCCCGGTGGGCCCGAGCGACACCGGTCGTACCAGCGCCCCGACCCTGGTCCCCGGTAGCGGAACCCCGGTGCCCGGCAAGGACGTCGCCACCAACGGCAACGGCGGCACCGCCGCCGCCAAGAGCGGTAAGGCCACCGGGGGGGCGGCCTCGCTCGGCACCAGTACCACCGGACGCTCCGGCAACCGGTAGCCCGCAGCATCCGATGGCAGGGCCGGGCCGGTCGCCCGGTCCGGCCCTGCCTCGGGTCCCGTTCCGGCCACCCAGACCGGACACCGAAGCAAGGAACAGGAGGGGGGACAGGAGATGCGCGTCACCCTGCTCACCGAGGGGACGTATCCGCACCAGCACGGCGGTGTGAGTGTCTGGTGCGACCAGCTCGTTCAAGGCATGCCGGACGTCGACTTCGACGTCATCGCCGTCACTGGTACCGGCCAGGAGCCGCTGGCCTGGGAGCTGCCCGCCAACGTGCGGTCGGTCACGACCGCACCGCTGTGGGGCCCGGCCTCCGAGGCCGGACCGCCCCGCGGCAAGGAGATGCGGCGCTTCCTCAACGCGTACGAGCGCTTCCTCCACTCCATCCTCGATCCGGTCTACACCACCCACTTCGGCACCGAGCTGTACGGCTTCGCCGACCTCGCCCGGCGCGGGCTGCTCAGCCCGGCGCTGCGCAGCGAGCGCGCCCTGCGCACCCTCCAGCACGTCTGGACCCGGGACTACCTGCCCACGGCCGTCTCCCGGCCCACCATGCACGACGCCCTGAACGCCACCGACCTGCTGGAGCACGCCCTACGGCCGCTCTCGGTCGAACCGCCCACCGGCGGCGTCGCGCACGCCGCCAGCGGCGGGCTGGCCACCCTGCCCGGGCTGATCGCCGCCCAGCAGTACGGCGTACCGTTTCTGCTCACCGAGCACGGCATCTACCTGCGCGAGCGCTACCTCGGCTACCGCACCGGCCCGTACCGCTGGCCGGTCAAGGCGCTGCTGCTCGGCTTCTACCGGATGCTCGCCGAGGAGAGCTACCGGCAGGCCGCGCTGGTCACCCCCGGCAACCGGTACAACCGGCGCTGGGAGGAGCGCGGCGGCACGCCGTCCGCCCACATCCGCACCGTCTACAACGGCGTGGACCCGGCGGCCTTCCCGCCCGCCGGGCCCGAACCCGAGACGCCGACCCTCAGCTGGGCCGGCCGGGTCGACCCGATCAAGGACCTGGAGACGCTGATCCGGGCCTTCGCCATCGTCCACCGTGAGATCCCCGAGGCGCGGCTGCGGCTCTTCGGCGGAACTCCCAAGGGCGGCGAGGCCTACCGGGACGGCTGCATAGCCCTGGCCGCCGAACTCGGCATCGCCGACTCGGTGGCCTTCGAGGGCCGCGTCGCCGACATCACCGACGCGTACGCGGCGGGCAACGTGGTCATGCTCTCCAGCATCAGCGAGGGCTTCCCGTTCACCCTGATCGAGGCGATGTCCTGCGGCCGCGCGACCGTCTCGACCGACGTCGGCGGCGTCCGCGAAGCCGTCGGCGACACCGGACTCGTCGTCCCACCCCGCGAACCCGAACCGATGGCGGCCGCCTCGATCGAGCTGCTGCGCGACGCCGAGCGGCGCGCCCGCCTGGGCGAACAGGCCCGGCTGCGGGTCATCGAACAGTTCACGCTCCGCCAGAACATCGACGGCTTCCGGGGCATCTACACCGAACTCCTCGGCACCGCCCGCTGGATGCCGGACGGCGTGGTGGCCGTCACCGACCAGACCCCCACCACCGACTGGGACCAGCAGCTCGCCGCCGCCCAGCCCCAGCACAGCGAGGTGGGCGCGTGAACGAGCGGAGCGAGAGAACCATCGACAGGTGCGTGTACCGCGAAGCGGCCACCGAGCGCAGCGGGGTGGGAGCATGAGTGGCCCCCTGCGGCTCGTGGAGGACGAGGGCGGCTCCGAGCGGACGATGCAGCTGCGCACCCTGCCGCTCAAGCGCCGCCGCCCCACCCCGTCGGCCCAGCCCGAGCCCGAGGAGCAGCTCGACCTCTCCGCGGACCCGCTGGACGAGCTCGCCGAGCGGCTGCACGACATCTGCGCCGATGCCGTCCACCCGTACGAGATCGCCGCGTTCCTGGAGTCCGACGGCCTCTCCGACGAGCAGGCCGCCCTGTTGTACGGCCGCCCCGACTCGTTCACCCTCGCCGAGGAGCTGTTCGAGAAGGTCGAGCGCCGCTACCCCGGCCCGAGCTCCGAGTTCGCCAACCCGTGGCGGGCCGACCCCTGGCGCTGCGTCGTGCGCGGCCTGGTGTTCGCCCTGCCCGGGCTCGGCTACCTGCTCGGCGCCAACCTGTTCGCGGCCACCCGGATGCGGTTCGGCCTGCCCTCCGGCATGCTCGCGCTGTCCGTCGCGACGCTGGTCAGCTGGGGCTTCAACCAGGCGCTGGCACACCGCTCGTACCGCTGGCTCGGCCGGCTGCGGCGCCGCGAGGCCGCGATCTGCCTGGCCCTCGGGGCGCCGCTGGGCGCACTGGTCGCGTCCGCCGCGGCGTACGTGGTCGGCGGGCCGCTGGGCGCGCTCTTCTTCGCCGCCGGGCAGTCGCTGTACCTGGGCGCGGCCACCGTCCTGCTGGTGCTGGGGCGGGAGAAGTTCCTGCTGCTGGCGCTGGTTCCGGCCTCGGTGGGCGCGGGCGTGGTGCTGGCCGCGGACGTCCCGCAGGTCGTGCGGACGGTCGTGCTGCTCGTCTCGCTGGTGCTGGCGGTCGGCCTGGCCGCCCGGGAGCTGCTGTTCTGCATCCGGGGCGGCGAGAAGGAGTCCGTCGAGCTGAAACTGCCGATCCGCCAGGAGGTCCCGCACCTGCTGTTCGGCCTGGCGTGCGGCACCCTCACGCTGATCGCCGGTCTCGGCGAGACCATCCACCAGGCGGTGCAGACGGGTGCCGCGCACGGCGCGAAGGCCACCCCGACCGGACCGGCCATGATCGCGCTGACGCTCAGTCTCGGTCTCGCCGAGTGGCTGCTCTTCCGCTACCGGGCGATGGCCGTGGCCGCACTGCGCACCAGTCACACCAGCGGGCAGTTCACCCGCCGCACCGGCGGGATCCTGCTCGGCTGCCTGTTCATCTACCTCACCACCGTGGCCGCGCTGGACGCCGCCACGACCGTGCTGTGGCCCGGCGCCCCCGCGCTCGGCGTGCCGCAGCTCGGCGCGATGCTGCTCCTCGGCGGCTCGCTCTGGCTG
Organism: Kitasatospora sp. NPDC059812; assembly: GCF_042732075.1. Classification (NCBI taxonomy): domain Bacteria; kingdom Bacillati; phylum Actinomycetota; class Actinomycetes; order Kitasatosporales; family Streptomycetaceae; genus Kitasatospora; species Kitasatospora sp. NPDC059812. Next base: position 27,338 of record NZ_JBHWIO010000065.1, on the reverse strand, counting down.
GCGCTGCTGCTGAACGCCTTCGGGTTCAGCTGGAGCACCGCCCTCATCTGTCTGGCCGCCGCGGGTGCCGAGAGCGCCGGGCTGCTGACCGGTGCGGATCCGATCGTCCTGCAGCTGATCGGCTGCGGGGCGGCCGCCTTGCTCCTCACCGCCATCGCCGGGCCTGCGCTCGGCCGCACCACCCAGCACCGCTGAACACCGAACACCGAAATCACGCACGCCCAATTCGCGTGCACCGCTGGACCCGCTTCACCGAACACGCTCCACAACGCGCTTCACCCGAACACGCTTCACCCGAACGCGCTTCACCTCAACACGCTTCACGGCACAGCTGAACCACCACCGGCCGGTCGCCACCGGGAGTCCGGCCGTTCCCAAAATCGAGAGAGCGAATCACGCATGAGCAGCGTCGCGGTCACCGGAGCCGAGGGTTTCATCGGCTCCCACCTCGTCGAGTCCCTGGTCGCCGACGGGCACCAGGTCCGGGCGATGGTCCAGTACAACTCCTTCTCGTCCTTCGGCTGGCTGGAGACCCTGTCCAAGGAGGTGCTGGACTCGGTCGAGATCGTCCTCGGCGACGTCCGGGACCCGGGCTCGGTCAACGGCCTGGTCAAGGGCACCGAGGCCGTCTACCACCTGGCCGCCCTGATAGCGATCCCGTACTCCTACCTGGCCCCGCACTCGTACGTCGACACCAACGTCACCGGCACCCTGAACGTGCTGGAGGCGGTGCGCCACCAGGAGATCCCGCGCCTGGTGCACACCTCCACCAGCGAGACGTACGGCACCGCGCAGACCGTGCCGATCACCGAGGACCACCCGATCAACACCCAGTCCCCGTACGCCGCCTCCAAGGCCGGCGGGGACCGGCTGGCCGACAGCTACCACGCCAGCTTCGAGACCCCGGTCGTCACCCTGCGCCCGTTCAACACCTTCGGCCCGCGCCAGTCGATGCGCGCCGTCATCCCGACCGTGATCGCCCAGGTCGCCGCCGGCGAGACCGAGATCACCCTCGGCGACCTGCGCCCGACCCGCGACTTCATGTTCGTCAAGGACACCGCGCACGCGTTCCGCACGGTCGGCACCGCTCCCGCCGAGACCGTGGTCGGCAGGACCTTCAACGCCGGCACCGGTGGCGAGATCTCGGTCGGCGACCTGGTCTCCCTGGTCGGCAAGCTGATGGGCGTCGACCTCCTGGTGAAGGAGGACGAGCAGCGCATCCGCCCGGCCAACTCCGAGGTCATGCGCCTGGTCGCGGACGCCACCCGGCTGCGCGAGGCCACCGGCTGGGCCCCCCAGTTCACCCTGGAGCAGGGCCTGGAGCAGACCATCGAGTTCTTCCGCGACCCGGCCAACCTGGCCCGCTACAAGACCGACATCTACAACGTCTGACCGCCGTACCGATCAATGCCCGTCCTGGTAACCAAGGTTCGTGTCCTGCACATCCTTTCCGTGGGGGAAACACCATGCATGCAGTGATCCTGGCCGGCGGTAAGGGCGTCCGCCTCCGCCCGTACACCACCGCCCTTCCCAAGCCGCTCGTCCCGATCGGCGACCAGCACGCGATCCTGGAGATCGTGATGCGCCAGCTCGCCGCCGCGGGCTTCAAGACCGTCACCCTGGCCATCGGCCACCTCGGCCACATCATCCGCGCGTACGTCGGCAACGGCTCCCAGTGGGGGCTGCGGGTCGGCTACGCCGTCGAGGACAGCCCGCTCGGCACCATGGGCCCGCTGCTCACCATGCAGGACCGCCTGCCGGAGCACTTCCTGGTGATGAACGGCGACATCCTCACCGACCTGGACTTCGCCGGGGTGCTCAAGCACCACGAGGCGTCCGGGGCGCCGCTCACCATCGCCACCTACGCCCGTCAGGTGAAGATCGACTTCGGCGTGCTGACCGCCGAGTCCGGCAGCATCACCGGCTTCCAGGAGAAGCCGAGCATCGACTACCGCGTCTCGATGGGCGTGTACGGCGTGTCCCGTTCGGCACTCGCCAAGTACACCCCCGGCCTGCCGCTGGGCTTCGACGAGCTGGTGCTGGACCTGCTCGCCGCCAAGACCCCGCCCGCCGCCTACGACTTCGGCGGCTACTGGCTGGACATCGGCCGCCCGGACGACTACGACCGGGCGAACGCCGAGTTCTCGTCCATCCGACCGGTGCTGATGCCCTTCGAGTCGGCCGGCGCCGGCCAGGGCGTGGCGGAGCTGCCGATCCCGGCCGCCCGCACCGCCCCGGACGACACGGCCGAGGCTCCCGCCACCGCGGGCGCCCAGAGTGACGGACGGGCCGCGTGAGAATCCTGCTCCTCGGCGGCGACGGCTTCCTCGGCCGTCACGCCACCGCCGTCCTGCGGTCACTGCCCGGTGCCACCGTGCTGACCGCGGGCCGGCGGCCCGCCCACGACCTCCGGCTGGACCTGGCCACCGCCCAGGCCGGCCCGCTCGGCGAGGAACTGGCCGCGCTGGCACCCGACGTGGTGGTCAACTTCGCCGGCGCGGTGGCCGGCAGCGCGGTCAAGCTCGCCGAGGTGAACGCGCGCGGCCCGGCCGTGCTCTGCGAGGCGCTGCAGCTCGGCGCCCCGAAGACCCGGCTGGTGCACATCGGTTCGGCCGGCGAGTACGGCGTCTGTCCGGCGGGCAGCTCGCTGTCCGAGGACTCCGACGCCCGCCCGGTCGGCGTGTACGGCGCGACCAAGCTGGCCGGCTCCCTCGCGGTGGCCGGCTCGGCACTGGACGCCGTGGTCCTGCGGGTGTTCAACCCGGTCGGCCCGGGGGCACCGGCGGGCTCGCTGCCCGGCCGGCTGGCCGCCGAGCTGCTCCGGGTGGCGCCCGAGGGCGCCGACGGCGTGATCACGGTCGGCGACCTCTCCGCCTACCGCGACTTCGTCGACGCCCGGGACATCGCCCGCGCGGTCGGCCTGGCCGCCGCCGCGGACCGTCCGCTCCCCCGGGTGCTCAACCTCGCCTCCGGGCAGGCCCGGCAGGTCCGGGCGATCGCGGACGGGCTGGTCGCCGCGGCCGGCTTCGCCGGCCGGATCGACGAGAGCGGGGCGGGCTCCGAGCGCTCGGCCGCGGTCTCCTGGCAGCAGGCCGACGTGTCGGCTGCCGCCCGGGAGCTCGGCTGGCACCCGGAGACGGACCTCGCCGACACCCTGCGCGACCTGTGGCTCAGCACCGCCGAGCCCGCCTGCCCACCGGTCGTCGCATGACCGGCGGGATCATCCCCGACGGCCGCCTGCTGGTGCCGCTGTACGTCCACCCCGCGGTGGACCCGGCGGCCTGGCAGGCGGTCGCCGCCGCCGACCCGGGCCGGATCGCCGCCGTCGTGCTCAACCTCGCCGACGGGCCGGGCGAGAACCCGGACAACGTCTTCGCCGAGGCCGCCGACCAACTCCGCGCGGCCGGAGTGCCGTTGGTCGGCTACACCGACACCGACTACGGCCGCCGACCGCACGCGGCGGTGGTCTCCGACATCCTGACCTACCGTCAACGCCACGACATCACCGGTGTCTACCTCGACCAGGTGGCCACCCACCCGGGCGCCCTCGCGCACTACCGGCGGCTGGCCACGGCCGCGCGCGCGGCCGGCTGCGGCACCGTGGTCTTCGGCCACGGCGAGCACCCCGACCCGGGGTACGCCGAAGTCGGTCTGGCCGACCTGCTGGTCACCTTCGAGGGCGACTGGGACACGTACCGCGCGATGACGCTCCCGCTGTGGACCGGCCGCCACGCGGCCTCCCGCTTCTGCCACCTGGTGTACGACGTCCCGGCCGAACACGCCGAGGACGCCACCGCGCTGATCACCGCCCGCCGGGCCGGCGTCGGCTGCGCCGTACCGGGCGCCGGGGAGAACCCCTGGCGCACCCTGCCCTACGGCCTGACCGCTGCTGAACTGACCTGACCTGATCCGGAGTTCGACTACCGTGAACCGCCGTACCCGGCTCCTGCCGGTCGCCATCACCATCGCCGCCGCCCTGCTGGCGACCTCGTGCAGCAGCTCAGGCTCGGACGACGACAACTCCTCGGCCGACGGCTCCCCGAGCAGCCCGCCCGCGGCCACCGCCCCGACCACCCCGGACGGCAGCACCGCCCCGGGCACCCCGTCGGACGCCGCCAGCACGCCCCCGGCCCCCGGCACGCCCAGCACCCCCGGCTCGCCCACCGCGCCCGGCGCCACCACGCCCCCGGGCGCCACCACCACCCCGGGCACCCCGGGCACCCCCAGCGCCCCCGGCGGAACTCCCGGCGGCACCACCGCCCCGCAGCCGGCCGGCGCCCGCTGGCAGCCCACCCCGGGCCTCGCCTGGCAGTGGCAGCTCGGCGGCACCGTCGACCAGTCCGTGGACGTCCCGGTCTACGACATCGACGGCTTCGAGAACGACGCCTCGGTGGTGGCCGCGCTGCACGCCAAGGGCCGCAAGGTGATCTGCTACATCAACGCCGGCTCCTGGGAGAACTTCCGCCCCGACTCCGCCGCCTTCGCCAAGTCCTTGCAGGGCTCCGACACCGGCTGGAAGGGCGAGAAGTGGTTCGACATCCGCAAGCTCGACCAGCTCAAGCCGCTGATGGCGGCCCGCTTCGACATGTGCAAGAGCAAGGGCTTCGACGCCATCGAGCCGGACACCATCGAGGCCTACAACCAGAACAGCGGTTTCCCGCTCACCCCTGACGACCAGGTCAAGTACAACCGCATGCTGGCCCAGCTCGCCCACGAACGCGGCCTGGCCATCGGCCTGAAGAACGACCTCGACCAGATCCCGGCGCTGCTGCCGGACTTCGACTTCGCGGTCAACGAGGAGTGCTCGCAGTTCGACGAGTGCGACCGGGTCGCGCCGTTCGTCAAGGCGGGCAAGGCGGTGTTCCACGTCGAGTACAAGCTCGGCACGGACCAGTTCTGTGCCAAGGCCAAGTCGCTCGGCTTCAGTTCGATGCAGAAGAAGCTCGACCTGGACGCCTGGCGCAAGCCCTGCTGAGCGCCGGCGCACCGGTCCTCGGTGCACCGGTTTCCGTCGCGCGGGTGACCCTCGTCCGGGTCACCCGCGCGATGATCACTTGACCGCCAGCCAGATGACGCCGCCCAACACGGCCAGCACGATGACGGCGACCAGCGCGATCACGCCGGTACGGCCACCACCACCGCTGCTGCTGCGGCCGTAGGTGGAGACGGTGCCCGGCGCCTGCGGGGCCGCCGGGGTCTCGTCGACGAACGCCCGGAACATCTGGGTGCTGCCGGCGGGGTCGTAGTCGTTGTCAGCCATGGCACGGACTCTAACGAATCCGCCCACCTCACGGACACCCCGGACCCCTCCTGCGCGACCCCCACCACCCGGTCGTGCAACGGTGGTACGACATCCTCGTGAAGTCCGCCCGACACGCGGAATGCCGCCCGGTGCGATCCGGTTGAATCCGACCATGACCGGAAACCACAGCGACGCCCCGGGCCGGGTCCGCCTCGGCGCCTCCGACCTGTCCGTCTTCCCGCTCTCCCTCGGCGGCAACGTCTTCGGCTGGACGGCCGACGAGCAGCAGTCCTTCGCCGTCCTGGACGCCTACGCGGCGGCCGGCGGCAACTTCGTCGACACCGCCGACGTCTACTCGGCCTGGGCCCCGGGCAACACCGGCGGCGAGTCCGAGACCGTCCTCGGCAACTGGCTGCGCAGCCGCGGCAACCGCGACGACGTCGTGATCGCCACCAAGGTCGGCATGCACCCCGAGGCCGGCGGTCTGGGCGCGGCCAACATCAAGGCCGCGGCCGAGGGTTCGCTGCGCCGCCTGGGCGTCGAGCGGATCGACCTGTACTACACCCACCGGGACGACGACACCCCGGTCGAGGAGTTCGTCACCGCGCTGGACGAGCTGGTCCGCGAGGGCAAGGTCGCCGCGGTCGGCGCCTCCAACATCGGCGCCGAGCGGCTGTCCGAGGCGCTGGCCTTCGCCGACCGCGAGGGCCTGGCCAAGTACGTCGCCGTCCAGCCGCACTACAACCTGGTCTCGCGCGGCACCTTCGAGGGCCCGCTGGCCGACGTGGTCGCCGAGCACGGCCTCGCCACCGTCCCGTACTACGCGCTCGCCTCCGGCTTCCTCACCGGCAAGTACCGCCCCGGCGGCCCCGGCGTCGACAGCGCCCGCTCCGAGGGCGCCGCTCGCTACCTGGACGACCCGCGCGGCCCGAAGGTGCTGGCGGCCCTGGACACCGTCGCCGGGGAACACGGCGTCGCACTCGCCACGGTCGCCCTCGCCTGGCTGGCCGGGCGGCCGACGGTCGCCGCCCCCATCGCCAGCGCCCGCACCGTCGAGCAGCTCCCGCCCCTGCTGGCAGCCACCACGCTCCGCCTCACCCCCGAACAGACCGCCCTCCTCGACACCGCCTCCGCCTGACCCCGCCCCACCCCGCAGGCTGCGAACCCGCCCCCACCCGGGCCCGTTCGCAGCCTGCACCCGTGCCCGGCGAACCCCACCCGGCTGAGAACACCGGCCGCAGTGATCAGCCTTGGCCCACGAACGACCGGGCACGGAACAGGACTTCAACGCCGAAGCCGCCACGGGGGCAGCCTCGCCGGAAATCCCGCCCGGGACGGGCTCTTCGACGACGAGGGCCGGAAGAAGTACGCGCGCCCGGCCCTCGATTCCGCAAACAATCCGGGCCCGGGCGGTAACACCGGCAGAGTGACCGTCGGCCCCGCCGATCCGAGGGCCCGCGCCGGCACCCTCGACGAAATCCAGGAGACTTTCCGGGCGGTCGGCGATCCGCCCCGGAAAAGACGGCCAACGCGCACGGCGCACCGGCCGATTGGCAGATCGGGCCCGAACTGCGCACCCGTTCCCTCCGCGGGGACGACCAGGTCCTGCTTCGGGCCCCCGACAGCGGCGTGCTGTCGGGGGCCCGGTGCGCCCCGGCGCTACGGCCGCCCGAAGTGGGTCGGGTAGTAGCCCGAGTTGAGGGTGGACACCCGGACCGTCTTGCCGGGCCTGGGCGCCTCGACGAACTTGCCGCCGCCCAGGTAGATCCCCACGTGGTGGATCCCGGAGGCCCGGCCGCTGTCCGACCAGAACACCAGGTCACCGCGGCGCAGTTGCCCCGCGCTGATCGGCGTGGTGGCCGCGTACTGGTCGTCGGCCACCCTCGGCAGGCTGATCCCGCTGCGCCGGTAGGCCTGCTGGACGAGCCCCGAGCAGTCGTAGCCGGACGGGCCGTTGCCGCCCCAGACGTACGGCTTGCCCAGCTGGGCGAGCGCGTAGTCGATGGCCGACTCCACGCTGCCGGAAGCTGGCGCCTGGTCCGCCGACGGCGTGGCCGCGGGCCGGGCGGGAGCGGGATCCGCGCCGCCGCCGGACTGGCCGGTGCGGTTCGCGTAGACGTCGTAGTGGCTGGTCCACCGCCACTCGCCGGCGCCGTTCTTGAACCAGTACTTCGACCCGTCCCAGCCCTGGCGCAGTCCGGAGGAGGAAGCGGAGGAGGCCGAACCGTTGGACACGGCGGCCGCCTTGCCGCTGGCACCGCCGGAGCCGCCCGAGCCGCCGGACTGGCCGGCGCGGTTCGCGTAGACGTCGTAGTGGCTGGTCCACCGCCACTCGCCGGCGCCGTTCTTGAACCAGTACTTCGACCCGTCCCAGCCCTGCTTCCCGGCCGCCGCGTGCGCGGACCCGGCACCGGCCGTCAGGCCGACCACGCCGGCGCCCGCCAGCACGGTGGTGGCCAGGCAGGTACTCCGCACGGCGCGGTGTATTCGGCTGCCGCCGGTCGCCGTCGCGGGGCGGGCGGTGTGCGGCCGGGCCGCGCAGTTCGGGCAGCCGCAGCCCGCGATCGCGGGGATGCTGCCGGTGCTCTCCTCGAAGCCGATCAGGCCCCGGTCGAGGGCGGCGTCGAAATCGGCGTCGAGGTCGAGGCCGGGATCGGCGTACGCGCCGGTGGCTATCCTCATGCGGGTCGTCCTTCCTTCCGCCCGGCCCGTGCGGCCGGGGGCGGTACCGAGGCGGCCACTCCGGCCGGGGCGACGAAGGCGACCAGCAGCTGCTCCATCAGCGCGCTGCGGGCGGCCTCGTCCAGTTCGTGGGCGGTGGCGCGCTCCAGTCGCCGGACGGCGAGCGCCGCCGCCTCGACCGCGTCGTCCACCAGCACCGTCCGCAGGCCCGCGTCCAGGTCGGCCAGCCGGCGGCGGCGCATCGACTCGGCGACCTCGGGCGCGTAGTCGAGCGCCAGCGGCTGCGCCGAGTAGACCTCCAGGCCCGCCGGGGCGACCTCGGCGGCCAGTGCTCTGGTCAGCTCGTCGGCGAACCACTGCCCGTCCCGCAGCGCGGGCCCGGGCGCCGCGTTGCTGTCGCACGGCAGGATGGACGCGGTGCGGGTGAGCACCGCCTGGACCTGCTCGCGCAGGTAGCTCTCGTGGTCCTCGATCGCCAGCAGCGCCCGCGCGGTGTCCTTGACCCGCCAGACGATCAGCAGCCGGACGACGATCGGCGTGCCGGTCCGGTCGACCGCCTTGACCGGCTCGCTGCGCCAGTGCCGCAGCCGCACGTCCACCCGGCGTCGGCGCAGCAGCGGGTTGACCCAGACCAGGCCGGTGCGGCGGACGGTGCCCCGGTAGCGGCCCCAGCGGGTCAGCACCCGGGTCTCGCCGCCCGCGTTGGCCAGCAGCCCGGCCAGCGCGAACACCACGAGCAGGCCGACCGCGCTGACCGCGGCGACCGACTTGGCGTCCACTTCGGCCTGGCCGCTCGCCTGCGCGGCGGCGCTGCGCAGGTCGGGCAGCGCGTCCCAGTACGGGATGACGCCGTCGCGCAGCAGCATCAGCAGCACGCCTGCCACGCCGACCAGCACCACCAGCAGGGCGATCCAGCCGGGCAGGGCGGTGGCGCGGTGCTCGCGGACCGCCTGGTCGGCGCGCGGGGGGCGGCGGGAGGTGGCGGCCGTGGGGGCGCCGACCTGGGTGGTTTCCGGGATCTCGACGGTCGCCGGGGCGGCCGCCTCCAGCGGATCGCGCAGGTCGGCGGAGGCGCCGGTGGCCGGGCCGGGGACGACGACCAGCGGAGTGGTCGCGGGGCCGCCGTCGACCGGGCCGAGCGGCTTGGCCGTCTTGACGGCCGTGGCCTTGGCCAGCGGGCTCGCGCCGGAGGCGGAACGTTCCGGCAAGGCCGGTGGGAGTACCTGGGGCAGGTGGTCGGGTCGCTGCGAAGAATCGCGGGTGACGTCCATGCACGGATCCTCGGGGTCGGTGTGTCGCGCAACGGGCGGCCCGGATCTGACGGGCAGTGCCAAGATCAGGCTAAGTTCATACGTCATCAAATGCGACATTTATGATGAGGTGTGTCGACATTTGCTGACGAATCGTCCGAAGCCGACCTGACGCGCAGGCACATGAACGGGTAGTCGGGATGGTTCAGCGCAGGTCAGCGCCGCCGGACACCGTCACCACGGGCGAACACCCGGCGGGTGATCAGCCCGATCCCGGCGAGCACCAGCAGGCCACCGGCGACCCCACCGCGCCAGCCGCTCGCGGTGGACCGCGCGGCCGCCGCCTGCGAGGCCTCCGCGGCCGCCCCCACGGGCGACGCGCTCGGCGGCGCCGGCAGCGGCCCGGCATCCTCCCCGGCGGACCCGAGCGGTTCGGCCGCCACCGGCGTCGATGACGGTGGCGGTGACGGAGGCGGAGGCGGTGTCAGAGGTGGTGTCAGTGACGGTGACGGTGACGACGCCATGACGCCGACGGCCGCCCGGGACAGGCTGGCGCCCAGGGACGGAACGGTACGGAGCGTCGGAGGGACGGAACCGGCGGAGGTGGTGGTGGGGGCGATCCGGACGGTCGGGACGGTGGGGGTGACTGAAGCAACGGACGGCCCGGCCACCGCCGCCGGCGGCCGGGCGACCGCCGGAACGGCGATCGGCAGCAGCCCCGCCGGCGCCGGCGCGAGCACGGATGCAACGGGCGTCGCCCCCACAACCGGGCTCGGCGACGAGGTGACCGGGCTCGAAGGCGTGGACGTGGGTTTGGACGTGGACGTGGACGTGGGCGACGTCGCGGGACGGGACGGTACGGAGGAGGCCACCGGCGCGGAAGCACCGGCCGAGGGCAACACCGGCACCGCCACGCTCGGGCTCGGCCCGACCGGCACCGATGCCGACGCCGACGGGCTCGGCACGGTCGGCACGGTCGGCACCGAGACTGCGGGGCTGGGCCGCACGGGAACCGACGCCCCCAAGCTCGGCACCGCAGGAGTCGACGCCACCGCACTCGGCACCGCAGGAGTCGACGCCGATGCCGAAGTCGAAGCCGATGCCGAAGCCGACGGGCTCGGCGCCGCCGCGACGCGCACCGGCACCGCATCCGCCGCCGCCCCGTTCCCCGCCAGGTCGGTCGCCGTGACGACCAGCCACTGCTGCCCGTCCGTCAGGTCCCGGTTGGCGGTGCAGGTCCAGCTGCCGTCGAGCGCCGCCGTCACCCCGCACAGCACCGTCCGCTCGCCCGCACCCGCACCCGAAGCCGAGGCCGAAGCCGACCCCGAGGCCGCCGAGCCGCCCGCCCGCGCCGTGACCAGCACCTTCGAGCCCGGCTCGGCCCGCCCGGTGAACGTCGGCCGGCTGACCCGCAGGGTCTCCCCGGCGGCCGGCGAGCCGAGCACCGGCTTGTCCGGCGGGACGGTGTCGACGACCAGCGCGACCGCCTGCCCGGCCGTCCGGTTCCCGGCCGCGTCGACCGCGACGGGGGTGAGCAGGTGGCGCCCGTCCACCAGGTTCTCGACCGGCAGGCAGGACCACTGGCCGTCCGCCCGGACGGCGCTGCGGCAGAGTTCGGCGGCCTGGTCGGTGACCGCGACGGTGCTGCCCGCCTCGCCGGTGCCGGTGAGCTGGATCCCCGGGTCGTTGGTGTACTCCGGGAGGGTGAGGACGGGCGGTGCGGGCGGCGCCGTCTTCACGGTGACCCGGACGGCGTCGCCGCGCAGCACCACGCCACCGCTGGTGATCTCGACCGGGGTGAGGGCGTGCGGGCCCGCGGTGAGCGCTCCATCGGGCCGGCAGGACCAGCCGCCGCCGCGCTCGACCCGGGCCCGGCAGGCCGTGGCGTCGCCGTCCCGGATCTCCACCGAGGCGCCGGCGACCGCTCCGTCGCCGTGGATCCGTGGGCGGGCCTCGGCGAGGACGGCGCCGTCGACGGGTTCGGCGATCTCGGGCCGGGCGGCGCCGACGGTCAGTTTGATCCGCTGGTCGACGACCTGCCCGGAGTCGGCGAAGCCGCCGGAGGGGACGAGTTGGCTGGCGTCGCGGGCGATCCGCAGCCGGGCCCAGGTGTCGCCGGAGGCGGCGCCGGTCGGGACGGTCCATTCCAGGGTCGCAGTGTCGGCGCCGGCCGGGATCTCGGCCTGCACCCGCTCGGCGGGGTCGAAGCGCCCGCTGTGGTCGAAGTCGATCCAGCCGGCCAGGGTCGCGGGCTGGTCGCCGACCGCCACCGGGACGGTGAGCCGGTAGTAGCGGCCGATCGCGGCCTCGGTGGGGAAGCTGATCGACGGGTCGGCGCCCTGGTACTCGGCGCGGCCGGGCTGGAGCTTGGGCGGCGGCGGGCTGGTGAAGACGCTGCGCCGGCCGGCCCCGTGGTCGAGCTGGACCAGCGGCTCGCCGGTCGACCGGTCGGCCGTGCCCGGGTCGTCGGCGGACCGGGGTCGGGTGCGGTGCGCCGGGTTGGCGGCGTCCGCGCCGAGGAACAGGTCGGAGAGCACGTGCGAGGCGTTGCCGTAGTTCTGCGGGGCGGTGCCGAGGTCCTCGTCGACGGTGACGGTGTACGCCTGGCGCAGGACGGGCGGGGTGGTGGTGCTGCCGGCCCGGGCGGTGGAGCGCTGCTCGACCCGGAAGACCGCGGTGCGCAGGGTGCCGGCGAGTTCCAGGGTGCCCTCGGAGGCGGAGCCGGCCGCGCCGTCGGAGCTGCCGTCGGCGCCGACGGGTGCGAGGGCGTTGGCGTCGACCGTCCAGCCGGGCCAGTCGGTGCGGTTGACCAGGGTGGGGGCGGAGGGTGAGCCGCCGGTGAGGGTCAGCCGGGCCGCGGTGCTGGTGGTGCCGGACTTCCCGGTGGCGAGCGCGACCAGTCCGCTGAGGTGCAGCCGGGGATTGCGGACCGGTCGGGAGAAGGCGAGCCGGAGCGTTCCGACGGTGCGCCAGGATCCGTCCGCCTGCGGGCGGTTCTCGGTGACGCTGAAGGTCTGCGCGGGGTTTCCGGGGTGCATTCCGTCCGTGTACGGCCCGGCCGCACGCCCCCCGCCGGGGCGGTCGGCCAGTTCGCCGGCCGCGGCGGCCACCTCGGTGCCCGGGGTGGCGGCGAATTCGAGTTGGACGGAGAGGCCGGAGGGCAGGACCGCCCGGCGTTCCCCCGACCAGGCGTCAGGGGACTGCTGGGCCACCGAGAGTGGGGCGTTCCAGCCGGTCAGCAGCCCGGCCACGAGGACGGTCAGGGCGGCGGCCGTGCGGGGAAACTGTCGGCCCATCCGGCTCTCCTTCGCGGTCGGCTGCCGGGGTGCCGGGCAGTCTGGGCACAAGATCTGACAAAAAGGAATCACGATCCTGAGCCGGTCATACTGCGACACCTGCGCTTATGGCCGGGTCCCACCCGTTTGGCGGCCATCCGAGCGGCAGGACGGGATATACCCGAAACAGATGCATTTCATCCATTAGGCCCGCAATCCAGAACGGACGCGGCACCCGGCGCCCTCGTCCGGGCCCGGAAACGGGAGAAGCCCCCCGCCGGTGGGCGGGGGGGTGTGGGGGGGGGGGTGTGTTAAAAATATACGAGGCCACCCGACGCCCGCACCACTCGGGATCCGGGGGCGGG
>NZ_JBHWIO010000065.1:6158-14514 GCF_042732075.1 Kitasatospora sp. NPDC059812 | reverse complement strand
CCCTCGTCCGGGCCCGCAACCGGGAGACGCCCCCGGCGGGGGGCGGGGGGCTTCTCGCTGGTGCGCTCAGCAGGATTCGAACCTGCAACCTCTTGATCCGTAGTCAAGTGCTCTATCCGTTGAGCTATGAGCGCAAGGAACGGGCGAACCCGATCTTGCGGAGATTGGTGCGCTCAGCAGGATTCGAACCTGCAACCTCTTGATCCGTAGTCAAGTGCTCTATCCGTTGAGCTATGAGCGCTCGCCCTGATGAACAGTGCCAGCGGGGCGTTGCGGGGACAACATTACATGACCTGCGACGCGGGACGAAATCGATTGCTCCCTGCCCCCGGGCCGACCCCCTGGAGGCCGCTCGGGCCCCCGGCGGCCCCGGCCTGCGGAGCAGGTCGGCGGGGCGGGCCCGGAACCGCCCCGGAGATGCCGAAAGCCCCGCCGACAAGATCGTCGACGGGGCTTTCCGGCTGCGGAGGCTGAGGGATTTGAACCCTCGATCAGGAATAACCCCGAAACCGCATTAGCAGTGCGGCGCCATAGACCGGACTAGGCGAAGCCTCCTCCACAGGGACCACGTCCGCGTGAGCGGACCCGTTCCGTGTGCCTGAGATGATGCCACAACCGTGGGGTTCGGCACCAACCACCGCCCACGTTACTAGGCGGGTCGACCCCGCCGCAAAGAAGAATGAGATACTGCCGTCTCCGGAGGAGCTGCCCTGAGCCGAGGAGACCTGTCGACGTGAGCAGCAGGCCGATCCGAGGCGCTGCTCGCCTCGCCGCCATACTCGACGCCCTGCCCGACGCGTTGTTGCTGGTGAACAGCAACGGCACCGTCGTGGACGCCAACAGCGCGGCAGTCCACGCGCTCCAGACGCCCGGCACCTCGCTGGTCGGCATGGGCGTGCTGGACCTCCTGCCCGAGTTCGACCCCAGCCGGATCCCCGGCTCGATGCGCCCGGCCGCCCGCGACGGCGACGAGCCCGACCGCCCGGTCCGGATGACCGCCCGGCGCACCGACGGCACCAGCTTCCCGGTCGAGGTCTCCGGCAACGACTTCCCCGACGACGGCACCGGCGAGGGCCGCGGCTACGGGCTCACCTCGTACGACCCGTACCGCGAGCGGTCCCGCCCGTCCTCCGCGAGCGACCTGCTCCTGCTGCTGGTCCGCGACCTCTCCAGCCGGCTCGGCGTCGAGGCCGAGCTGCGCCGCCAGCACAAGCAGACCGAGATGATCCTGCGCGCCGCCGCCGAGGGCGTGCTCGGCGTCGACCTCGAAGGCCGCTGCGTGCTGGTCAACCCGGCCGCCGCGCACATCCTGGAGTACCGGGCGAGCGAGCTGGGCGGGCGCGAACTGCACCCGCTGATCCAGCACTCCCGGGCCGACGGCACCCCGCTGGCGCTGGAGGAGTCCGCGCTGCTGGACACCCTGACCTCCGGGCGCAAGCACCGGGTGCGCGGCACCGTGCTGTGGCGCAAGGACGGCCGCCCGGTCACCGTCGACCTCACCACCGCGCCGGTGCGGGACGGCGACCAGCTGGTCGGCGCGGTGATGACCTTCACCGACCGCAGCCGCGAACTCGCCCTGGTCGCCCGCAACGAACACCTCACCGCCGTCCTGGAGAGCGAACTCGGCGGCGCGCTGTCCGCGCTGAACGAGCGGCTGGACGCGCTCGCCGCCGACCCGGCCGGGCAGCTGTGGCCGGAGGCCAACTGGACGCTGCGCCGGCTCGCCGACGAGTGCCGCCGGTTCAGCCGGCTGATCGACGGCGTGCTCGCGCACCAGCGCTCCGAGGCCGGCGAGACCGGCGAGACCGCCCCGGCGGACGGCCCGGACGCGAAGGACGGCAAGGACAACAAGGACGGCAAGGACCGCCGCAAGCCGACCGAGCGGCGGGTGCCCGTCGCCCTGGACAAGGTGGTCCGCCGGGCCGTCGAGGCGGCCGGCGAGCTGGTCGGCCCGGGCCGGGTGCGGTTCTCGGTGCACGCCGCCGCCGTCGAGGTGATCGCCGACGAACGCCGGCTCGCCCAGGCGCTGGCCCACCTGGTCGCCGACGTCAGCGGCATCGGCCTCGCCCTGGACGCCCCGACCGCCCCCTCCCCCGGCCTGGCCGCCCCCGGCGCACCCACCGCGCTGCCCTCCGGCGGCGAGCCGCCGACCGTCGTCCTGGCCGCCGCCCAGCGCGGCGAGGTCGCCCGGGTCGAGATCCGCGGGCCCGGCCTCGGCGGCAGCCCCGTCCACCTGCCGATAGCCCGCGCGGTGGTCGAGCGCCACGGTGGCGTGCTCCAGCCGCACGAGCTGCCCGGCAAGGCCGGCACCACGTACGTCGTCGAGCTGCCGTTGGACCCGGCCGCCGCGAAGGCCGCCGCCGAGCGCGCGGCCGCCGAGGGCCGCCGCTCCGACCGGCCCAAGGAGGGCGACAGCGCCGTCCTGCCCGACCTGCCGGGCATCCCGCAGCTGCCCAGCACCGGCGAGGACGCCGAGCCGGTCGCCGACGGCGGCGAGCAGCCCGAGCGCGAGACCCCGGCCGCGGCGGCGGAGCAGCCCGCCGAGGAACCCGCCGCCGAGCGGCGCGGCCGCCGTGGCCGCCCCGCCGCCGAGGAACCCGCGCCCCCGGTCCGGACCGCCCCCGACGCCCCCGCCGACCAGTGGCCGAACGCCCCCGCCCGGATCGAGCGGGCCGTCCCCGAACAGTGGAACGGCACCGGCAACGACCCCGCGTACGGCCGCCAGGGACTGGCCGGTCCGGACGGCGCGCAGCGCGACCCCTGGGGCAAGGACGACGGCCGCTCCGGCCCGGCCTACGCCGTCCCCGTCGAGGGCGAGCGCCCGCAGCAGCACCGGACCGGCGGGCGTGAACCGCTCGCGCTCGGCCCCGGCACCGGTGCCGCCCCCGCCGACGGCACCCCGGCGGGCGGCACGCCCACCGCAGAAGGCGCCCCGGCCGCCGACGGCGCCGAGACCAAGCCCCGTCGGCGCCGCGCCCTGCCCCCCACCGAGGACTCCTCCGGCGGCTTCGCCCTCCCCGGCGCCCCCGACACCCCGGTGTACCCCGGCCTGGAGCACGCCCTGCCGGCCGGCCCGGCACCCGCGCAGCCCGAGCCCGCCGCCGCACCGACCGGCCGCCGTCGCCGGCTGGCCGTGCCGCCCGGCCCCGGCCAGGAGGCCCCGGCCGCGCCGTCCGACCAGACCCCGCAGGAGGACCGGCCCGCGCCCGGCGGCCCCGCCGCGCTGCCGCCCGCCCGCCCGGCGCTGCCCGCCGCCGAGGACCCGTCCGGCCCGCGCCCGGTCGGCACCGGCCTCGCCGAACTCGCGCCGCCGCGCCCGCTCGGCGGTTCGCCGACGCCCGCCGCCGGACCGCAGCCGCCCGTCCCGGCCGAGACCAGGACCGCCCCGCGCCCGATGGCCGAACTGCCCGCCGCCGCCGGCGACCGGACCGACGAGCAGCCGCCGACCATGGCCAGCCCGAACGGCTCGAACGGCTCGAACGGGGAGGGCGGCAGCGCCCGTCGGCTGCTGGTCTGGCCCGAGCCCGATCCGGCCACCCGGCAGGCGCTCCAGGAACGCGGCTACCGCCCGGTGATCGTCCGCTCCCGCGAGGAGGTGGACGCCCAGGTCGCCGGCTTCCCCGCGGCGCTCTTCGTCGACCCGCTGACCAGCCCGATCACCCGCACCGCGCTGCAGTCGCTGCGCACCGCCGCGCTCAACAGCCGCGTCCCCGTGCTGGTCACCGCCGGTCTCGGCCAGGCCACCCGGGACGCCGCGTACGGCGCCGACCCGGCCGTGCTGCTGCGCGCCCTCGCGCCGCGCGACGGCGAGCACCACGCCCCGCGCGTCCTGCTGGTCGAGGGCGACCCGGACATCGCCGCCGCCATGATCAGCAGCCTGGAGCGGCGCGGCATGCACGTCGAGCACGCGGTGGACGAGAACGACGCCGTCGCCCGGGCCAGCAGCGTGCAGCCCAACCTGGTGGTGATGGACCTGCTCCAGATCCGCCGCCGCCGGGTCGGCCTGCTGGACTGGCTGCGCGCCAACGACCGGCTGCACCGCACCCCGCTGGTGGTCTACACCTCGGTGGACCTCGACCCGCGCGAACTGCCCCGGCTGCGCACCGGCGAGACGGTGCTGTTCCTCGCCGAGCGCTCGACCAGCGCCGACGTCCAGTCCCGGATCGTCGACCTGCTCGGGCGGATCGGCGCGATGGGCGAGGCGGGCGTCGCCGCGGCGGGCTGACCGCGCCCTGACGCCGAAGGTCCGGCGAGATCCACCCGGCACGCGCCGAGGGCCGGCGAGATCCACCCGGCACGCGCCGAGGGCCGGCCACCCCGCTGGAACGGGGGTGGCCGGCCCTCGGCGGTCGGGCGGGCGGCTACTCCTTGCCGAGCACCGTCACGTCCAGTTCGTCCGCCGCGTAGCTGGCGCGGATCACCTTCTTGTCGAACTTGCCGACCGAGGTCTTCGGCACCGACTCGACGATCGACCAGCGCTCCGGCAGCTGCCAGGAGGCGATCCGCCCGGCCAGGAAGGCCCGCAGCTCGCTCAGCCCGGCCGTGGCACCCGGGCGCAGCACGACCGTGGCCAGCGGGCGCTCGCCCCACTTCTCGTCCGGGACGGCGACCACGGCGGCCTCGGCCACCTCGGGGTGGGCCATCAACTGGTTCTCCAGTTCGACCGAGGAGATCCACTCGCCGCCGGACTTGATCACGTCCTTGGCCCGGTCGGTGAGGGTCAGATAGCCGTCGGCGGTGATGGTGCCGACGTCGCCGGTGCGCAGCCAGCCGTCCTCGGAGAACTTGTCGTCCGGCCGGACCGGGTCCTGCCCGGCACCGCCGTAGTAGGCCCCGGCGATCCACGGGCCGCGCACCTCCAGCTCGCCCGCCGCGACGCCGTCGTGCGGCATCCGCTCACCGGACGGGCCGACCAGCCGGGCCTCGACGGAGGCCGGGAAGATGCCCTGGGTGACCCGGTAGGGCCACTCCTCCTCCGGGGTGAGGCCGCCGGGCGGCTGGGCGAAGGAGCCGAGCGGCGAGGTCTCGGTCATGCCCCAGGCGTGCAGCACGCGGATGCCGTGGCGCTCCTCGAAGCCCTTCATCAGCGAGGGCGGGCAGGCGCTGCCGCCGATGACCACCATGCGCAGGCTGGAGGTGTCGTAGTCGCCCGCGTCGAGCTCGTCCAGCAGGCCGCTCCAGATGGTCGGGACGGCGGCGCCGACGGTGGGCCGGACGGCGGCGATCATCTCGGCCATCGGCTTGGGCTGGAGGAAACGATCCGGCATGAGCAGGTTGGCGCCGGACATGAAGGCGGCGTGCGGGATGCCCCAGGCGTTCACGTGGAACATCGGGACCACCGGCAGCGCGGTGTCGCGCGGGGTGAAGGCGAAGTTGTCGCCGGTGTTGACCTGGAGGCAGTGCAGGTACACCGAGCGGTGGCTGTAGAGCACGCCCTTCGGGTCCCCGGTGGTGCCGGAGGTGTAGCAGAGCACGGCGGCCTCGCGCTCGTCGAGGTCGCTGCGCCACGGGTAGGCGGTGGGCCGGTCGGCGATCAGCTCCTCGTAGTCGTGCACGGTGCCCGGGAAGCCGGCCAGCAGCGAGCGGTCGGCGGGGCCGTTCACCACGATGTGCCGGAGCGTCGGGGCGAGGTCCGGCAGGACGGCGGCGAGCAGCGGGAGCACGCTGCCGTCCACGATCACCGCGTGGTCGGCGGCGTGGTTGACGATGAACGACAGCTGGTGGGCGGGCAGCCGCAGGTTGAGCGTGTGCAGCACGGACCCCATGGCGGGGACGGCGAGGTACGCCTCCAGGTGGACCGAGTTGTTCCACATCAGGGTCGCGACCCGGTCGTCCCCGGTCACCCCCAGTTCGTCGCGGAGCGCGTGGGCGAGCTGCGCGGCCCGCGCCCCCACCTCGGCGTACGTCCGCACGACCGGCCCGGTGCCGTCCCAGGTGGTGACGGTGGACCGGCCGTGGATGGTGGACCCGTGCTCCAGAATCCGGGCGACGGTGAGCGGGACGTCCTGCATCGTGCTGAACACGGGTCCTCCTTGACCTGGCGGCACTGGCGGCTGCGCCTGCGGCACCTACCGGGCGGTAATGCGCGCGGACGTGCCCGATTGTGCCGCCCCGCCCCACCCGCTGTCAGTATCCCGGCCCCGTTGCCCGGATCACGGATCGGCGACGCGTCAGCCGGCGGTCGGGCCGTCGACGTGGTTGCGGTCGATCGTGAGGGCGGCGCCGCCGTAGGTCTCCTCGACGTTGCCGCGGTACTGGTGGACGCGCTGGTGGTCGCCCCAGAGGCCGGAGCCGAGGGCGCCGGAATCGGCGGTGTCGGCCCGGTCGTCCCAGCGGGCGTACCAGAGGGCGTCGGGCAGCGGGAAGCTGCCGGCCCGGGCTGCGGCGGCCAGGTCGGCGATGCCGGAGTCGAGGCTGGAGTAGAAGCCGGAGCGGTAGCCGGCGGCGTGCAGGGCCTGGGTCCAGCCGACGGCGAAGTCGACCACGGCCTGGCCGCAGGCGGGGTCGTGCATCGGGTAGGCCTCGATGTCGAGGTAGACCGGGCCGCCCTTGCCGAATCCGAGCGAGCCCATCGCGTGGACGGCTTCGGTGGCCTCGTCCCGGCCCTGCTCGACCGCGTGGGCGGGGTCGATCCGGCGCGGCTTGCGGGCGAGTTCGCTGCACGGCGCCTGGAGCCCGACGTGGGCCGGCAGGAAGCGCCAGCCCAGTGCGCGGGCCTGGCGCACCCACTCGGCGGTGAGCCGGGGCTGGCCGCAGCCGCGCTGGGCGCCGCTGACGTAGATGCCGAGCGCGCCGTACGGGGAGACCCCGTGCCAGGCCCGCAGGGTGTCGAGGGGCGGCGCGGTGCAGGCGTCGAAGGCGGGGCCGGTGAAGTCGTCGTGGATCCTGGGCGGGCCGAACCGGTCGGGCAGGGTGAGGGCCCGGATGCGGGGAAGGGCGGCGGCCCCGGCGCTCACGCCCGTCCCGTCGGTGGCCAGCAGGAGCACGAGGGAGGCGGCGAGCAGGGCCGCGGGGCGGAGATAGCGCACCCGCCCTTGCTACTGACGGACCATCGGACGAATGCGGCAACCACGCCGGGCGCACCGGGCGAGCCCACCCTTTCGGCCGCACCCGTCCACATCCGTCCCGATAGTTGTAACGAGCTTGCCCGTTCATCACTCCTTACGGCAAACTCGCCCATATGCCCAGCTCCCATCCCAGCGAAACCACCGCCCCGATGCCGGCTGCCGCCGTCGCCGAGGCGCTTGCCATGCCGCCCGCCCCCCAGGGCGAGCCCGCCGGCGAGCGGGGCAGCTGGCGACGAGGCGGGACACCCGGCTCCACGGCACCGCCCGACGCGCCCCCCGGCCGGCCCACCGGCCGACTCCCGAAGGTCCTGCGGCGCCCGGAGAGGATCCCGGCGCCGCTTCTCTGTCTGACCGCGATGTTCCTGGTGCAGACCGGGATCGCCCTGTCCAAGCCGCTGTTCGGCCCGCTCGGGGTCAGCGGTACCACCTTCCTGCGACTGGGCTTCGCGGCGGTCATCCTGCTCGCCGTCACCCGGCCCCGGCTGCGCGACAAGCGCCCGCGCGACCTCGCCGCGGCGGCCCTGCTGGGCGTGGCCTCGGCCGGGATGACCTTCCTGTTCGCCGGGGCGATCGACCGGCTGCCGATGGGCACCGCCGCGACCATCGAGTTCCTCGGCCCGCTCGCGGTCGCCCTGGTCTTCGCCCGGCGCGCCAGCCACCTGCTCTGGGCGCTGCTCGCCGCCGGCGGCGTCGTCCTGCTGACCCTGCTCGGCGAGGGCGGCGACGGGGGCGGGCTCGACCCGGTCGGCCTGCTCTACGCCTTCGGGGCCGCCGCCTGCTACGCCGCGTACATCCTGTTCACCGACAAGGTCGGCGCCGCCTTCCAGGGCTTCCAGGGCCTGGCGGTGTCGATGACGGTCGGCGCGCTCGCCCTGGCGCCGTTCGGGCTCGGCCAGGCCTGGGACGGGCTGACCGCGCCCGGCGCCTCGCCGCTGGGGCTGCTGGCCGCGGTGGCCGGGGTGTCGCTGCTGCTGCCGGTGATCCCGTACGCGCTGGAGATGACCGCGCTGCGGCGGATGCCGCAGCGGGTGTTCAGCGTGCTGGTCAGTCTGGAGCCGGCGGTCAGCGCGCTGGTCGGCCTGGTGGTGCTCGGCCAGCTGCTGGGCGTGCCGCAGCTGGCCGGGATCGGCTGTGTGGTGGCGGCCAGCGTGGGAGCCACGCTGACCGGGCGGCGGTAGGACCGCACGACGGCGGGGCCCCGCCCGGGCCCGGCCCGGCCCGCGGGCCGGGGCGCCCGGCCGGTTGAACATCCTGACCGCCGGCGCGCCGGAGCTGCTGGCCCGCGCGGA
>NZ_JBHWIO010000065.1:4854-6148 GCF_042732075.1 Kitasatospora sp. NPDC059812 | reverse complement strand
GGGCGGGGGTGGGGGGGGGGCGGCGCGGGGGGCCCCCGCGCCCCGGGGGGGGGGGCTCCCCCCCCCCCGGGCGGGCCCCCCCCCGCCCCCGCCGGGCCGGGCCGGGCCCTTGGGCCGTCAGACCGTTACGGCCACAGCAGGGTGCGCGACCACTCCGGGGTCCGGACCGGGCCGGTGCGGGTGTAGCGCAGCCGGACGTGCCGGCGCTGCGCGTCGCCCTGCCAGTACTCCACCTCGTGCGCCCACAGGGTGTAGACCGCGTGCCCGGCCGCGACCGCGTCCGGAGTGGCCTCCAGCCGGCGGCGGGCTACGGCGACGGCCTCGTCGTACTCGGCGAGCGAGGCCATCGGCTCGCTCTGCCGCCCGACCAGCGCGCCGACCCGGGCATCCGGGGAGCGGGTGGCGAACTCGGCGGCGGCGACCAGGTCGGCGGCCCGCTCGACGGTGCCGCGAACCCGCACCTGGCGGCCCAGCTGGGGCCAGTAGACGGTCAGCGCGGCGGCCGGGTGGTCGGCCAGCTGGCGGCCCTTGGGGCTGTCGGCGGCGGCGGAGAAGACCCAGCCGGTGCCGGACGCGTCGACGTCGCGCAGCACCAGCACCCGGGCGTCCGGCAGGCCGTCCGCGTCGACCGTGGAGAGGGTGACCACCTGCGGGTCCGGCACGCCGGCGGCCAGCGCGGTGGCGAGCCAGTCCACGAACAGCGGGCCGGGCTCGACGGGCGCGGCCTCGGCGTCGAAGGTCGGCAGCGGGCGGGCCATCGGCGGGCGGCCGAGCAGCAGCTCGGGCACGGACTTCGGCTCGGGCCAGTGCTCGGCCGGCTCCCGGCGGGCGTCCGGCCCGGGTCGCGGATCCGGCTCCGGTGCAGGCCAGGCCTCGCCCGGGCCGGTCAGGCCCTCCTCCTCCGCCGCCATCGCGCGCCCTCTCTTCCGGTTGCCGCGGTCGCCGCCCCGGCCGGGCCGTGGTTCCCGGGCCCGGGCACGTGGTGCGCTGTCGGAGCGCAACCGTACCGCCGAGCACCGACGGCTCCGGGCGCGGGCCCTCGCTGGACGCGTTCGGGGCGTCCGGGCGGGCCTCGGCGGGCGGTCCCGAGCGGTGTCGGCGGTGTCGGGCAGCCGGCGATGTCGGCGGTGCCGGACAGCTGGCGGTGTCGGCGGTGCCGGGCAGCCGGCGACGAGCGGGCCCGTGCGGTTCGCGCCCGGCTCCGGACGCACTCGTGGGGGGGGGGGGGGTGGGGGACGACGCGCGGCGTCGAGAGCGGGTGGTCGCGGAGTCGCTGGGGGGGGGTGAGAGTGGT
>NZ_JBHWIO010000065.1:0-4844 GCF_042732075.1 Kitasatospora sp. NPDC059812 | reverse complement strand
TGTCGGGGGGGCCGCGGCGCGCGGGGGCGCGCGCGGGCGCGGTGTCGGGGCCTGCTGCGCGCGCCTGCGCGCGGCCCGCGCCCCCCCCCCCCCCCCCCCCCCCCCGAGGCCGGCTTCACGGCGACCCTTTCCGCTGGCCGGTCATGCGCTGTTCTGATCCGCGCCCGGGCGGGAATTCCGCCCGGAGACTGGTTCGAGCCTCTCCGCGAGCGCTCAGCTCACCCGCGGCCGCCCACCTCCGGCGCCCCCGCCGTCGGTGGTGCCCGATCGGATCAGTGGAAGATCGGGGCGAACACGACGTTGATGTTCTTGTTGGACTGCCCGGCCAGGATGGTGCCCGCGTTGTCCTTCACCGCGAGGGTGTTGTTCTGGTTCGAGGCGCCGGCGCCGGTGGCGGTCTGCTGGGTGGAGATGTAGTTGCCGTCGACCCCGCCGAAGACGTTGCCCGTGCCGACGTTGGACACCACGCCGGCGTTGGAGCCGGCGGCGGCGCCCGCACCGTTGTCGGCGGCCGCAGCACCGGCCCCGGCCAGCAGCAGGCCGGCCGCGAGCGGGGCGGCGAGCAGGAGTCCGGCCACCCGGCGGGTGTGGATGCGAGCCATGAGAGCCTCCAAGAAGCTGTAAATCGTGCAATTGTCGAGCAAGGGGTGCGGGAGTTCGCCGGCCAGACGAACACCTGCTGGCTGCGACGCCGAGAGACAGACTTCCGCAACAAATCGACAAAGCACTAGTCGGCGGGGCAGTTTTCGCCCGTTAGCGTGATATCCACCCGGGCTGCGCATAACGGACCGAAAATCGGACAGTGCGCCGACGCACCTCTCTGAGCTGGCACTTTGCCCGAACGGCGACCTCTCGGAGGACCCTCCAGGTAGGGCGCTTCGCCATCACGCGAACCACCAGGCGCACCACCCCGGCGCAGGAAAATCAGGAAACGCGCCCCCAAAAAGTTCGACCACCCTCCCATGTCGACTTTTCCGGCCATTCCCAGACCATCGGAAAGTCGTACTGGAATAGGGGGAAATACCATCAGACCATCTTGCCCGGGTTCATGATTCCCAACGGATCGAAGACCGCCTTCAGCTGTCGCTGGAGGTCCAGCGCGACCGGCCCCAGCTCGCGTGCCAGCCAGTCCCGCTTGAGCAGCCCCACCCCGTGCTCCCCGGTGATCGTGCCGCCCAGCTCCAGCCCCAGCGCCATGATCTCGTCGAAGGAGCGCTGCGCCCGCGCAGCCTGCTCCTCGTCCGAGCCGTCGAAGATCACGATCGGGTGGGTGTTGCCGTCCCCGGCGTGGCTGACCACCCCGATGGTCAGCGCGTGCCGCTCGGCGATCGCCGCCACACCGTTCAGCATCTCGGCCAGCCGGGAGCGCGGCACCGCCACGTCGTCGATCATCGTGGTGCCCAACCGGTCCAGCGCGGGCAGCGCCAGTCGCCGGGCCTCCAGCAGCAGCTGCGACTCCGCCTCGTCCTCGGCCGGCACCACCTCGGTCGCCCCGGCCTCCCGGCAGAGCTCCGCCACCCGCGCCAGCCCGGCCTCCCGGTCCGGCCCGTCGAAGGCCACCAGCAGCAGCGCCCGGGTCGTCTCCGGCAGCCCCATCCGCCCCAGGTCGTTGACCGCCCGCACGCTGACCGCGTCCATCAGCTCCATCAGCGACGGGGTCAGGCCGCGCGCCATCACCTCGCAGACGGCCGCGCCCGCCGCGTCCGCGCTCGGGAACTCCGCCGCCAGCGCCAGCTGCGGCGCCGGCGCGGGCCGCAGCGCGAGCACCGCCCGGACCACCACGCCCAGCGTGCCCTCCGAGCCGACCAGCAGCCGGGTCAGGTCGTACCCGGCCACGCCCTTGGCCGTCCGGCGCCCGGTGGACAGCAGCCGCCCGTCCGCCAGCACCACGTCCAGGCCGAGCACGTACTCGCTGGTGACGCCGTACTTCACGCAGCAGAGCCCGCCCGCGCCGGTGCCGATGTTGCCGCCGATCGTGCAGGACTCCCAGCTGGACGGGTCCGGCGGGTACGACAGGCCCAACTCCTCGGCTGCTCGCGACAGTTCGGCGTTCACGACGCCGGGCTCGACCACCGCGATCCGGTTCACCGGGTCGAGCTCCAGGATCCGGTTCAACTTCACCATCGACAGCACGATGCAGCCGTCCACGGCGTTCGCCGCCCCCGACAGCCCGGTCCGCGCCCCCTGCGGCACCACCGGCACCCGCAGCGCGGTGGCGGTGCGCAGCACGTGCTGCACCTGCTCGACCGTCTCCGGGAACACCACCACGGCGGGCGCACCGGCGGCGCAGAAGCCGGCCATGTCATGGCGGTAGGCGGCGGTCACGTCCGGATCCACCACCACCGCCCCGGCCGGAAGGCCCTGCGCCAGTCGGTCCGTCAGGTCACCCATCGCCGCCTCCACTCGCCGCCCGCCGCCTCCACCGCACTCTGCCCGCCCGCCGGAGGCCCGGCAAGTGGGCCCCGGCGGGATCTGCGGGGCGTGGACCTCGGCCGGGCAGGGCCTACCGGCGGACCACCGGCTCCTGGAACTCCGTGACCCACCGCGCCGGGTCGTCCGGGCACTCCAGGTAGAGCTCCCGGGCGTAGCCGGCCGAGCGGTAGCCGTTCGCGTCGATGAAGCGGGCCAGCTCCTGGAAGCTCCCCATCGCCTCGTCCATCGAGCCGCGGTGCACGACCGTCGCCGCCTCCTCGATCGGCGGCAGGTCGAGCACCGCGAAGCCGTACCGGCCCGGCTCCACCGCCGGCCCGACCGGGACGGCCACCCGGATCAGCACCGCGCCCTCGCCCTCCGGCACGTCCTCGTACCGGGCGACGGACGGGCCCGCCTCGGCGATCCCGGCCTCGGCCAGCCGCCGGCACAGCTCCGCGAACAGCGGGCCGATCACCGGTCCGATGTCCTCCGGCTCGTAACTCGCGGCCACCGCGGTCAGTTCGGCCACCCGGACGGACGGCACCCGCTTCAGCACGACGTCGTGTGCGGACATGGTCCCCTCGCTCTCGATCGTCCGGAGCCTCGCCTCCACCCTGGTCAGCCGCTGCTCGTCCGCGGCGATCGCCTCGGCGAGTTGGGCCCGGCGCAGCCGCAGCATCCCGCGCAGTTCGGCCGCGTCCACCTGCTCGTCCAGGACGGCCCGCACCTGCTGCAGCGTGAAGCCGAGCTCCTTGAGCGCGATCACCCGGTTGAGCCGGGCGAGTTGGGACGCCTCGTAGGACCGGTACCCGCTGACCGGGTCCACCCTGGCGGGCCGCAGCAGCCCGATCGCGTCGTAGTGGCGCAGCATCCGCACCGACACCCGGCCGTGGCTGGCGAAGTCTCCGATGTTCAACATGGTGCCCCCACTCCACCCCCTGCCACCGTGTCAGGGTCAACCCCCGCCGGCCGCAAACGCGAAAGGCGGGTGCCGAGTGATCTCGGCACCCGCCCTGAGCAGGTGGTTCTCCAACCAGCGGAGAGCGTGGGATTCGAACCCACGGTACGGGGTCACCGCACGACAGTTTTCAAGACTGTTCCCTTAGGCCGCTCGGGCAGCTCTCCAGGCGGAGGTCAGCCTAACGGGTCCGGCGGGGTTCGGTGCACACCGTTTCGTGCGGGTGGGGGTCAGCTGTCGCCGTCCCGCTGGCCGAGGGTGACCTTGGTGTTGAACTGCTGGCCGTTGCGGGTGTACTCGACGTCGACGGTCTCGCCGGGCTTGTGCGTCCAGATCCGGCTGACCAGGGCGGGGCCGTTGTCGATCGGGACTCCGCCGAGCTTGGTGATGACGTCGCCCGGCTTGAGACCGGCCTTGTCGGCGGCGCCGCCGGGGGTGACGGCCGGCTGGCCCTGGATGTCGCGGGTCTGGATCTGCGCGCCATCACCCTTGTAGTCGTCGTTGCGCAGCACGTCGAGCTTGGCGTAGACCGGCTTGCCGGTCTTGATCAGGGTGTCGGCGACCCACTTGGCCTGGTTGATCGGGATGGCGAAGCCGAGGCCGATGCTGCCGGCCCGGCCGTTGGCGGAGGCGTTGGACTGGATCGCCGAGTTGATGCCGATCACCGAGCCGCTGGAGTCGAGCAGCGGGCCGCCGGAGTTGCCGGGGTTGATCGAGGCGTCGGTCTGCAGGGCGTTCATGTAGGAGGACTGGCCGCCGGTCTCGTCGCCGGAGGCGACCGGGCGGTCCTTGGCGCTGACGATGCCGCTGGTGACGGTGGACTCCAGGCCGTACGGCGCACCGATCGCGACGGTGGCGTCGCCGACGTTGACCTTGTCGGAGTCGGCCAGCGGAAGCGGGGCCAGCTTGCTCTTCGGCGGGTTGTCGATCTTGATCACGGCGACGTCGTAGCCCTCGGCGTGGCCCAGCACGGACGCGTTGTAGGACGTGCC
The DNA here is from genome assembly GCF_042732075.1 of Kitasatospora sp. NPDC059812. Taxonomy (NCBI): domain Bacteria; kingdom Bacillati; phylum Actinomycetota; class Actinomycetes; order Kitasatosporales; family Streptomycetaceae; genus Kitasatospora; species Kitasatospora sp. NPDC059812. Next base: position 482 of record NZ_JBHWIO010000065.1, on the reverse strand, counting down.
GTCGGCGAACTTGACGGTCAGTTTGCCGCCGTTGAGGGTCGGCGCGACCACGTGGTTGTTGGTGAGGATGTGGCCCTCGGTGTCGAAGACGAAGCCGGTGCCGGTGCCCGACTCGCCGTTGCCCTGCGCCTTGATGGTGACGACGCTGGGCAGCGCCTTCTGCGCGATGCCGGCGATCGAGCCGGGGGCGGGCTCGTTCTTCTGGGTGTTGCTGGCCTGGACGGTGGTGCTGCGGTGGTCGTCGGCGCTGTTGGTGCGGTCGTTGCGGTCCGCGACGGTCACGCCGAGCGCCCCGCCGGCCACGCCGGCGACCAGCGCGACGGCTGCGATCAGGGCGACCAGGCCGCCGCGCTTCTTGCGCGGGCCGCCGGGGCCGCCGGGGTAGTCGGCCGGGTAGCCGAGCGGTCCGGCCGGGCCGCCCGGGTAGCCCGCGCCGCCGCCGGCGTCGTGGGCGGCGCCCCAGCCGCCGAGCGGCTGGCCGG